>JAJSZS010000006.1:5000-113204 GCA_030262725.1 Candidatus Desulfofervidus auxilii
CTCATCCCATCCTGGGGCTGGAGAAGGTCCCAAGGGTCGGGCTGTTCGCCCGTTAAAGGGGTACGTGAGCTGGGTTTAAAACGTCGCGAGACAGTTTGGTCCCTATCTGCCGTGGGCGCAGGAGACTTGAGGGGAGCCCTCCCTAGTACGAGAGGACCGGGAGGGACGCACCTCTGGTGTACCGGTTGTCCCGCCAGGGGCAGCGCCGGGTAGCCATGTGCGGACGGGATAACCGCTGAAGGCATCTAAGCGGGAAGCCCACCCCAAGATAAGGTCTCCCGTGAGAGTCCGAAAGGGCTCTCCCTAAAGGCCCCTTGGAGACTACGAGGTTGATAGGCCGCAGGTGGAAGCTCAGTAATGGGTGAAGCCGAGCGGTACTAATCGGCCGTGCGACTTGACCACAAAAACTAAGCGTCTTCCATATTCAAAATATTTTTTAAAATTCATGTCCCGGTGGCTATACCGGAGGGGCCACACCCGATCCCATTCCGAACTCGGAAGTTAAGCCCTCCAGGGCCGATGATACTGCGGCGATTCCGCCGTGGGAAAGTAGGTCGCTGCCGGGACTTTTTTATTCAGAGCTATATTTTAAAAGTATTATTCCCCATACACCAAAAAGAAGATTAGGAAACCAAGCTGCTAAAAAAGGGTAAATATAGCCACTTTTTCCTAAAGCAATAGAAAATGCTTGAATGACCCAAAAAATAAAAGCAATAAGTATTCCTAAACCAATTAAAGCAGCAGTCTTTGTCTCTTTTCCTTTAAAAACAAGTGCCATACCAAAAATTATTAAAATCAATGGGGTAAATGGAATTGATGTCCTCTGCCAAAGATCTGTAGCATAAGAAGACACATTATATCCTTGTTTTTTTAATTTCTTTACATAATTTTTTAATTGCCAAAAATCAAGTTGTTGATAATTTGCTTTTAAAAATTGAAAATCTTTTGGTGTTTCTTTTAAATTTATGTTTTTTTTAATAAAAGGAATCATCTTTATTTTTCCTTTAAATATTACTTGCTCAACTCCTTGATAAAAAACCCATATATTTTTTTGGGAATTCCAAGTAACTTTAGAGGCATCAAGTCGTTTTTTAAGTTGAAAATTCGGTGTAAAAAAATAAATAGTAACTCCATATAGTGTATTTGTTTTCAAATTTATAGCATCAATTTGATAAATTGCATTTTCTCCCTTTAACCAAATTCCCTGTTGAAAATATCCTCCTTTTGTTTTTCTTTTTTTTACCTTAATATTCCAGATATAGTTTGTTATAGCTTGCGTTTTACAGACAATAAATTCATTGTATAAAAATAAACTTATAGAAAAAATTATACCAAACAAAATATAAAAAGCACCAATCCGATATGGACTTATTCCACAGGCTTGCCATGCAATCAATTCATTATGTTTTTTTGCTAAACTTAAACTAAATAAGGTGCTAAGGAGACAAGCAGTAGGAAATAATTGACTGAGAATACCTGGAATGGAAAGTATAAAGTAAGTAATAATAGTTTTTGTATCTATACCCGCTTCAGAAAAATTATCTATTTTTTCTAAAAAATCAAATACAAGATAAATAATTACAAAAGAGACTAATAAGAGGATCAAAATTTTAATAAATTGTTTAGCTAAATATTTATCTATTAATTTAATCATTTACAATTTTATGCCAAAGATATAAAGTTACACCAATTACAACAAAATTAGGTATCCATAAGCAAATATGTGGAGATATTACTTGGATTTTTGCTAGTGTCTTGCCAGTTAAAAATAATATTTGATAAATGATTAACCAGATAAAACCTAAAGAAACAGCCCCTAAATGTTTTTTCTTTTCTTCTCTTAATCCTAAAACAGCTCCCAAAAAAACAAAGATAAAGGAAGTTACAGGAAGAGCAATATTGTGATGAAATGCAATGATAAAAGCAGGATCTTTTTCTTTTTTAATTCTTTGCCATAACTCCCAAAGATAATGTTCTTTGGGTCTCCTTCTCCTTTTATTTTTTTTATTTGGTGTTTCAATTAAAAAAGTATATTTTTTATAAGCTAAAAAATGACTTGCAAGTTTTTTTATAGGTTTTGTATCTTTCCAAATATAACCATTTTTAAAATAAAAAATAATTTTGCCTTTTTCTTGAGAAATTGATCCAGATTCTGCTATAATTAATTGATTTTGATAAATTTTCTCCTTTTTTTTATTTCTTTCATCATATAAAAAGATTCCTTTTAATTGTTCATTTTCAATCCTATCTACATAAAAAATTAAACCTGGTAAGGGGTTAGTAAATATTCCTGGTTTTATTGATATTTCTATTTTCTTTTGTGTAAGAGAAAAGATTAATTCTTTAGAAGCTCTGTATCCAAGAGGAAAGATTATACTTGTAATAAAAAGGTTAGTAAAAAAACAAAAACAAGCAAAAAGAAAAAGAAAAGATAAGAAACTGATTGGACTTATACCAGCAGTTTTAATAGCAATGTATTCATTGTCTTGTCTCATTCGTAAAAAAGTAAATAAAGTGCTAAGTAAAGCAGAAATAGGAATTATATAAGAGAGAAAATAAGGAAGTGCATAACAAAGGAGTTTTAAGATTACATTTAATCCAATATGATATTTAATAATAAGTCGCGCAAGCTCAAAGGTTTTTCCCATAAGGAAAAGAAATGAAAAGACTAAAGTACTTAAAAGAAAATAAATAAGGATTTCTTTAGTTAAATAATAAGAAAGAGTACGATAGCGTATAAACATAAATATGTTTTAACTAAGATTGATAGAATTGACAACTTAACTTGGGCAAGTTACTTTGAAATGATGAGTGTGATTTTGATTATTGCAGGATTTGATCCTTGTGGTGGAGCTGGACTTCAAGCCGATTTAAAAACAGTTACAGTATTAGGAGGGTTAGGTCTAACAGTAGTTACTGCCTTAACAATACAAAATACACAAGGTGTTAAAGAAAGTATTCCTATAGATAAAGAAAATTTAAAAAAACAAATAGATGTTTTATGTGAAGATTTTAAAATAAATGCTGTTAAAATAGGAATGTTGCCAAATGAAGAAATAGTGAAAATAACTAGTGAGGAATTGAAAAGATTTTCTTTGAAAAATTTAGTAATTGACCCAGTGATAAAGGCAAAAAATAAATTTTTACTTAATCAAGCAGTGAAAGTAATGTTAAATTGCCTTTTTCCCTTAGCTGATTTAATTACACCCAATCTTGACGAAGTAGGTTATATTTTAGGTAAAAAACCATTAAATGTATCAGAAATGAAAGAAGCAGCTTTAAAATTAAAAGAATTTGGACCAAAAGCTGTATTGATTACAGGTGGTGAGCTTTCACCGGCAATAGATGTGCTGTATGATGGTCATAACTTTTATGTATGGGAAACAACTAAAAAACAAAATATGCCTGTTCATGGTACAGGATGTGTATTTAGTAGTGCTATTGCTACGTTTTTAAGCAAAGGTTTTTCTTTGTTAGATGCAGTTATTCAAGCAAAAAAGGTAATTACTTTAGCGATTGATGGAGCTCTTGATTTAGGTAAGGGAAGTTTATTATCACATCCATTTGCTTATATTGAACAAGAAAAAGCACGATATGAGGTAATTGAGGCTTTGAAGGAAAGTTTAAAACAACTTCAAAAAATACCATTTATAGCAAAAGTTTTTCCAGAAGTAAGAATGAATTTTGTCTATGCCTTACCTTATGCAAGGAGTTTAATGGAAGTAGCTGGTTTCCCAGGCAGGTTAACTGTTATAAATGGTAAGATTTGTGCTTTTACAGCACCTACTTTTGGTGTTTCACACCATATGGCTAATGTAGTATTAAAAGCTATGGAATTTGATAAAAGTTATCGTGCTGCTATTAATATAAAATTTTCTTCAGAAATAGTAGCAAAAGCAAAAGCTTTAAGATATAAAGTTGAAGGAGTTTCTCGAACAGAAGAACCACTTGAATTAAAAGAAATAGAAGGAGTAAGCTTACCTTGGTTAGTAGAAAAAGCTGTTAAAAAAAGAGGAAGTGTTCCTGATTTAATTTATGATAAAGGAGATTGGGGTAAAGAGCCAATGATTCGAATATTGGGTAAAAATCCATATGAAGTAGTAGAAAAACTATCAAATATTTTGAAGGAGGTTTTTAAATATGGCTGAGACTCAAATTACTCTGGCCAAAAAGGGTGTTGTTACACCTGAAATGAAAGTAATCGCTGATGAGGAAGGTGTTGAGATTGAAGATTTAATGGCCAGAGTAGCTGATGGGAAAGTAGTTATTCCTGCAAATAAAAGAAAGAGGTTAAAAAGACCAATAGGCATTGGTGAAGGATTACGAGTAAAAGTAAATACCAATATTGGTACTTCTTCTGATCATGTAAATATAAATGAAGAGCTTGAAAAATTAAGGGTAGCTTTAGAGGCTGGGACTGATACAGTAATGGATTTAAGTACAGGTGGAGATTTAAATCACATTCGGCAAATACTTTTAAAGGAAACACCTGTGCCTTTTGGTACAGTACCAATTTATCAAGCAGCCATTGAAGTGGCTCAAAAAAAAGGCGGTATTATTAAAATGACAGTAGATGATATTTTTAATGTCATTGAAAAACATGCACAAGATGGTGTGGATTTTATTACTGTCCACTGTGGTGTTACTTTGCAAAGTTTAGAAAGGTTAAAAAAACAAGGACGGATAACAAATATAGTTAGTCGAGGTGGAGCATTTTTAACTACTTGGATGCTTTATCATGAAAAAGAAAATCCTCTTTATGAGTATTATGATCGCTTATTAGAAATCGCAAAAAAATACGATGTAACTTTAAGTCTTGGAGATGGATTGCGTCCTGGTTCTTTACCAGATGCTACTGATAGAGCTCAAATAGAGGAGTTAATTTTGTTAGGAGAATTAGCTGAAAAGGCTAAAGAAGCAGGTGTGCAAGTAATGATTGAAGGTCCAGGACATGTTCCATTAAATCAGATTGCTGCCAATGTGCTTTTAGAAAAAAAATTATGTAAAGGTGCTCCTTTTTATGTTTTAGGCCCATTGGTTACAGATATTGCCTCTGGCTATGATCACATTGCAGCAGCAATTGGTGGTGCTTTAGCAGCTTGGGCTGGAGCTGATTTTCTTTGTTATGTAACACCTGCTGAACATTTGCGTTTACCTACTATAGAGGATGTAAGGGATGGAGTTATTGGTGTAAGGATTGCTGCTCATGCAGCAGATTTGGCTAGAGGTAATAAAAAAGCATGGGAAAAAGATAAAAAAATGTCTGAAGCTAGAGGAAAACTTGATTGGGAAACGCAAATAAAACTTTCTATTGATCCAAAAAAAGCAAAATATTATCGTGAGACAAGTAAACCTAAAATAAGTGATGTATGTACAATGTGTGGCAAATATTGTGCTATTAAATTGCTAAAAGAATTTCTTGGTTGTAAAGATTAATAAAGCCCTCCTCTTAAGAGGAGGGCAAAATTTTAAAACAGATTCTTTAACTCCTTTCCAGGCTTAAAACGTACAACTTTAGTTGCTGGGATTTTAATAGGAGCACCTGTTTGAGGATTTCTTCCCTCACGTGCAGCCCTTTCTACAACACGAAAGGTACCAAAACCTGTCAATGTAAGTTTTCCATCTGTTTTGAGAATATTTTTCGCTTCATCTAAAAATGCACTTAAGACCCTCTCTACATCAACTTTTTTCATTCCTGTCTTATTTGCTAATCTTGACACTAACTCTGCCTTTGTCATATTAAACCCTCCTTTCTTTAAAAACTGCCATGTATAATTTTTTTTAAAAATATTTGTCAATTCCCTACCATAAAAAGATTTTTTTGGCAAGAGAAAAATTTATTTTAACCATCCTTTTTTCGCAAAGCTAAAAAATTCAGTGTTTCCTAAGATAATATGGTCTAAAATAGGTATGCCTATAATTTCTCCGGCTTGTATTAATTGATGAGTAATTTTTATATCTTGTTCACTAGGGGTAGGATTACCACTTGGATGATTATGAATAAGTATAATGCTTCGTGCTGCTTCAATAATAGCTTCGCGGAATACTTCTCTTGGATGTACTACACTAGCATTAAGTGTACCTTCAGAAACAGTTACTTCTTTTATAAGCTGATTAGCACTATTTAAAAGAAGAACTTTAAAAATTTCCTTTTTCAAACCTCGCATTAATGGAAGATAGACCATAGCTACATCCTCTGGTGTTTTAAATCTTTTTGGCCTTTGTCTTTGTGCTTGTAACCTTTTTGCTAGTTCAAAAGCAGCTGCTAAAATAACAGCTTTGGCCATGCCAATGCCTTTAATTGCACCATATTCCTTAGGATTGCATTGAGAAAGACGAAAGAGATTTTCAAATTTTATTAATAACTCTCTACCTAAATCTACAGCGGTTTTTTCTTTTGTACCCTTACCTATAAGAATAGCTAATAATTCAGCCTCTGTGAGAGAATGAGCTCCCATGTTTAATAACTTCTCTCTTGGTCTTTCCTGAATTGGCCAAGAGGGAATTTTATACTTCATTTAATCACCCCCATATATAAATAATAATTGCTCCTAAACACATAAGTCCTGTAGCTAAAAAACGAAGGAAAAATTTTTCTTCTTTAAGAAAAATTCCTCCATAAATTACACCAAAAAGAGGTGCTAAACGTTTAATGCTAATCATATAAACTGCTTTTATTTGACTTATGGCTATTACATGACTTACAATCATAAGGGCTGTGAAAAAGCCTATCATACAACTAGGAATTAAAATAGTTTTTTTCTTAAAGATTCTTTTTTTAAAAAAGAATGGTAAAAAGAATAAACTTAATCCTATGTAATAAAAGGGGCCAAAAAATAGAGCATTTGAATAAAGTATTGCTTTTTTTCCTAAAGCCGAAGTAATAGCATAAATGGCGGATACGAGTAACATTAGAAAAGAGCCTTTTTCTTCCCAAAATAATCGAAATGATTCTTTTAAGTTGAAAAATTGAGGTGGTAAATAAAGCAGATAGCTTCCAATAGCTATAGCCAAAATCCCCATTATACCTAAAAAATTTGGCATTTCTTTGAGAATAAACCAACCTGTTAAGATAAGAAAAATAGGGGTAAAAGAGAGAAAAGGTAATGTTAATGAAAGAGGAGAGATTTTAATAGCAGCCATATAAAGAAAAAGAGCAAGGATTTCCAATGGATAAAGGAAAAGCAAAGTTAACCAAAATTTTTTATTTAATAAGGGCCAAGAGAGAAAAAATAAAAATGGAAGTAAAAAAGGTAAAGCGTATATAATACGGATAGTACTCATTTCCCAAGGAGAAAGAAATTTTAAGTATTTTTTTGTAATAAAATCAGCTGTAGCAAGAGATAAAGCAGAAAGTAAAGACCAAAAGAGCCAGTTCATATTTTTATTTTCCACCATAGAAATAAAGAGATTATTTGTAAACAAATTATTGCTAAAATAACATAATTAAGTGAGATTTCATATAAAAATCCTATTAATCCACCACCTAAAAACCATGCCAGTCCATAAATGGTGTTAAATATTCCATAAGCAATCCCCCTTTTACTCAAAGGGGTTATATCAGCAACAGCAGCTCGCATAATTGTTTCTTGAATACCCATAACACTTCCCCAAATTGTTATACCAACTAAAATAAGAGAAGTATAAGAAGTGAAAATAAAAAATGGAATAAATATATTTAAAAAAGGTAATATAACTAAACAAGCTAAACCAAATTTATCATAGACTTTGCCAATCAATAAGGCAAAAATAGCGTCCACTCCCATAGCAATAGCATAAAAAACTGGAATATTAATATCTGAGAGGATCATTTTGGTTTTAAAATGATAAGAAATAATTTGAAAGTTTATAAAACCTGCGACTGTAAAAAAACTAAAAAGTGTGTAAATCCAAAAATTTTTAGAAATTTTTTCTTTTTTTAAAAAAACTTTGTCTTCTATTAAAACAAATGATGGATATTTAATTTTAGCTAAAGATAGAAATATTACAAGAAAAATGGCTGGAATAAATAAAAAAGCAAATCCCGTTTGATATGTTTTTTTTAAAGAAAAAATAAAAGAAAGAAATAAAGGTCCAATTATAGCACCAATTTGATCAAGTGCTTCATGAATTCCAAATCCAATCCCCCTTCCCATTCTTTCTGTAACATGTGAAAGAATAGCGTCTCTTGCAGGCGTTCTGATAGCTTTTCCAATCCGTTCTAAAATAATTAGAAAACATGCTAATTCCCAACTTTTTGTCCAAGCTAAAAAAGGTATAGCTAAAAGCATACCATAGCCAAGAAAAATCATTAACCAATAACGATTTGTGCGATCAGCTAAATAACCAGAAAGTAAGCGTAAGGAATAACTAAAAAATTCTCCTAATCCAACTATTAATCCTACTACTACTGCACTTGCACCAAGTAGAGACAAAAAAGGACCTATGATACTTCTAGCCCCCTCATAGATGATATCACCAAAAAGACTTACCAAGCCTAAAAGAAAAATAAATTTTAGGGCATTTTTTTCAATTAAATTCATTTTAACGAAAAACAATACCCCTTTTTGGATCTATTTGAATTACATCTCCAGGTTTTAAATGCTTAAGAATATTTTTTACACCAATAATAATTGTTACTCCTTTTTTCACAGCTTTTTTAATTATTTCAGGATTAAATATTTCATTTTCGATAATTACTCCTTTGAAAGAAAGAAGAGTAAATATCTCAGGCATTTCTTTTCTAACAAGAATTTCTCCCCTTTCATTTATTCCAAAACATACCTTTCCCCTTACTCGCCTTTTGCCAAAAGCAACACCTTTGCCTAAGATGTCACCCACAACTTGTACACGAATAATATTTGTGATGCCAGAAGGGCCAGAAGGTTCACCAGATGTAATTATTATTGTATTTCCTTTTTTAAGAAGTCTTTTTTTTAAAGCATTTTTAATAGCACTAGTAATAGTTTCGTCAGTAGTTGGTAATTTTTTGGTAAGAAAGCCTTGTGCTCCCCAAAGAATGGAAATTTGACGTAAAATTTTTTTGTTATAGGTAGCTACAAGAATTTTTGTTTTAGGTTTATGTCTTGAGATAAGTCTAGCTGTTTTGCCTGAACGGGTAAGACAGAGGATGGCATCTGCTTCCATTTCCTTTGCTAACAAAGTAGCAGCATTGCTTACATTGTGAGAAATGCCACCTTTTAATTCAAAAAATAGTGAAGTTTTAAAAAAGAAAGTTTCTGTTTTTTTAGCCACTTTTACTAATACCTTTACTGCTTCTATAGGGTATTTTCCTATAGCTGTTTCTCCAGAAAGCATAAGAGCATCAGCGCCATCTAAAATAGCATTAGCAATGTCTGAAACTTCAGCTCTGGTAGGTATAGGTTGATTTATCATTGTTTCTAAGATTTGTGTAGCAATAATAGTCGGTTTAGCTTGTGCCATAGCCATTTTTAAAAGATATTTTTGAACTTCAGGAAGTTCTTCCACTGGCATTTCCACCCCAAGATCACCCCTAGCAACCATAATGCCATCGCTTATCCATAAAATTTCTTCTATGTGTTTTATGGCACTTTTTGTTTCAATTTTGGCAATAATAGGTATGTTGCCTTTAAATTCTGTCAAAGCCTTTTTTATTTCAAAAATATCATTTGCCCGTCGAACAAAAGAAGCAGCAATAAAGTCAATTTCATTTTTAACAGCAAATTGAAGATAATTTAAATCTTTTCTAGTAAGATAAGGAAAGGGAAAATCTTTTCCTAAAACATTTACTCCTCTTTTCCCTTTTATCTTCCCGCCTTGAATTATTTGAGTAACAATTTCATCTTTTTTAACCTTAATTACTTTTAATTTAATCTTACCATTATCTAAAAGTACTATATCGCCTTTGTCTAAAAAAGGCGAAAGAGAGCGATTAAGAGAAAGCCGTTTTGATGTGCCAATAATATTTTCCGATGTAAGTAAAAGAGTTTTACCTTCTTTTAATTCTATTTCATCATTTTCTACCTCTCCTGTTCTTATTTCTGGTCCTTTTATATCCAACATTATACCTATGAATTTTTTTGTTTTTTTAGAAGCCTCTTTTAATCTTTCTACAAGATGCTGATGATATGTTGTATTACCATGAGCAGTATTAATGCGTGCAATATCTGCCCCAGCTCGAATAATACTTGTCATCATATGTATGTTTTCAATTGCAGGCCCTAAAGTAATAATAATTTTTGTCCTTTTCATAAAAACTCCTAATTAGTTTTTTATCATTGACAGTAATAAGAATGATAATTCCTAAAATAAAAAAAATAGCAATAAATAAAATAGAATAACGTAAGTTACCAGTAATATCGTGAATAAGTCCAAAACTAAATGGTCCAATGATAGCAGCAAATTTATGACTTATGGTATAAAATCCAAAAAATTCTGCACTATGTTTTTTGGGTATGAATAAAGTGTAAAAAGAGCGACTTAAAGCCTGAGTTCCACCAAGAATACAACCTACCATTCCGCCCAATATCCAAAATTCTAAAATTCTTTTCATAATATATGCATAGAGAATTATACCTAACCAAAGACTTAAAATAACAATTAATGCTTTTTTTGTTCCTATTTTTTTGGCTATTTTTCCCCAAAGTATTGTAGTAGGAATACTTATAAACTGAATAAATAATAAAACTTCAATTAAAGTAATTTCATCTAAAAGAAGTTCATTAGTAACAAAAATGGTAGCTAGAGCAATTACTGTTTGGATTCCTTCATTATAAAAGAAAAAGGCTATTAAAAATTTTAATGCCTCTTTAAAATGTTTTATTTTTTTTAATGTTTGAAAAAAAGTTGAAAGGTCATAGTGTTCAATAGATCCTTTTTTCTCTTTAAGAAAAATAAAAGTAGGAATAGAAAATACTGCCCACCAAATAGCCACTATAATAAAAATTATACGAATAGCCATTATCTGAGAAGATAAACCAAAACTTTTATATTTTGAAATTATTAATAAACTGAACAAAAGTAAAATTCCTCCACCAAAATAGCCATAAGCAAATCCCTTTCCAGAAACCAAATCCATCTCTTTTTCAGAAACAATGTCTTTTAAAAAAGCATTATAGAATACATTTCCAAGAGCAAAGGCCATATTAGCTGATATAAAAAGAAATATAGCCAGCCAATAGTCTCCAATTTCTACAAAATAAAGTAAACTAGTTAATATGCATCCTAGATAACAAAAGGAAAAAAGAAATCTTTTTCTTTTATAATAAAAATCAGAAATAGTTCCTAAAATAGGAGCAAAAAGAGCAACTAATAGCATAGAAATAGAAATAGCATATCCCCATAAGGCACTAGCATAAGAGGTAAATTTAAAGCCCAAAAAATAAAAAGAAATTTCATTTGGAGCTACATAACGAATAAAATAAAAAGGTAAGAGAGTTGCAAGGATAATAGTAGCAAAAGCAGAATTTGCAAAGTCATACATTAACCAGCCAAAAATTTCCTTATTCATTGAGTGATGTTTGTAACATTGTAAAGAGGAAAAATCAATTTAATGTTGACAAAAAAGGACTTGTGAGGATATAAAAATGCCTTAGTTATTAATGGAGGGAAGATATGGAGCCTAAGGAAATAGAGCTTATTAATAAATTGATTGAAAAAGATGAAGAGTTGAAAAAGTTATGGGAAGAACATTTAGATTTAGAAAAAAAGATTGAGGAATACAATAAACGAGTTTATCTTACTCCTGAAGAGGAGATAGAAAGGAATAGACTAAAAAAGATTAAATTGGCTGGAAAAGATAGGATACATGAAATTTTAAAAAAATATATGAAGGAAATGGGAGAATGAAGTTAACTGGTGCTCAAATAGTTGTTGAAAGTTTAAAAAAAGAAAATGTAGAAGTGATTTTTGGATTACCTGGAGGAGCAATTATAGATGTTTATGATGTACTTTATGACTCCTCTATTCGACATATCCTTGTACGTCATGAACAAGGAGCTATTCATATGGCTGATGGATATGCGAGGGCAACAGGTAAAGTAGGAGTAGCAATGGTAACTTCTGGTCCTGGTGCTACTAATACTGTAACAGGCATTGCTACTGCTTATATGGATTCTATTCCTATTGTTGTTATTACAGGTCAAGTTCCTACTAAACTTATTGGCAATGATGCTTTTCAAGAGGTAGATATTGTCGGTATTACTCGCCCCTGTACAAAACATAATTATCTTGTTAAAGATGTAAATGATTTAGCTCGAATTATTAAAGAAGCTTTTTATATTGCTAAGTCTGGGCGTCCAGGTCCTGTTTTAATTGATTTACCAAAAGATGTACAACAAGCAAAAGCAGAATTTGAATATCCTGAAAAAATTTCTTTACGAGGTTATAAACCTACATATTATGCTAATGTAAAACAAATAAAAAAAGCAGCTCAATTATTAATTAAAGCAACAAGGCCAGTTATTTATGCAGGTGGTGGGGTAATCTATTCTAAAGGAGCATCAGAAGAATTACGAAAATTAGCTGAAAATTGCTCAATTCCAGTAACTAATACTTTAATGGGATTAGGTAGTTTTCCTGGTGAACATCCTCTTTGGTTGGGTATGTTAGGTATGCATGGGACTTATCGAGCTAATATGGCTATCTCACACTGTGACGTTATACTGGCAGTAGGAGCAAGGTTTGATGATAGAGTGACAGGAAAAGTAGATGAATTTGCTCCTGAAGCAAAAATTATTCACATAGATATTGATCCTTCTTCTATTAGTAAGAATGTAGTTGTGGATATTCCTATTGTAGGAGATTGTTATGATGCTTTAAAGAAACTTAATCAGGCATTGAAAGAAATCTCTGAAGTTGATTGGAAAAATAAACATCGTGATTGGCTTGAGCAAATAGAAGAGTGGAAACGCTCTCATGCACTTGCATATGAACAACCTGAAGATGGACCTATTAAACCACAATTTGTTATTGAAAAAATTTATGAGTTAACAAAAGGAGAGGCAATAATTGCTACAGAAGTAGGTCAAAATCAAATGTGGACAGCTCAGTATTTTAAGTTTAATCGTCCTAGAAGTTTTCTTACTTCTGGTGGTTTAGGTACTATGGGTTATGGTTTTCCAGCAGCTATTGGTGCGCAAGTGGCATTTCCTGATAAATTAGTAATAGATATCGCGGGTGATGGAAGTATTCAGATGAATATTCAAGAATTAGCAACAGCAGTGGGGAATAAATTGCCAATAAAAGTGGCAATTTTAAATAATGGATATTTAGGTATGGTGCGGCAGTGGCAGCAATTATTTTATAGAGGTCGTTATTCACAAACAAGTCTTGAATATTCACCAGATTTTGTCAAAGTGGCAGAAGCATATGGTGCGGTTGGTTTGCGAGCAACAAAACCTCAAGAAGTAGAAGAAGTTGTTAAAAAAGCATTAAGTATTAATAATACTGTTTTTATGGATTTTATTATTGAATCTGAAGAAAATGTCTATCCTATGGTACCAGCTGGGGCACCAATTACTAAAATGCTTTTAGGTGGAACAGTTTTATTATAAGGATGGAAAAGCAGACGAGACATACTTTATCTTTACTTGTAGAGAATCAGCCAGGGGTACTTTCCCGTGTGGCTGGTCTTTTTAGTGGACGTGGTTTTAATATAGAAAGTTTATGTGTAGCTGAAACTATAGATCCTCAAATCTCAAGGATTACTCTTGTTACTATTGGAGATGAACAAATTATAGAGCAAATTAAAAAGCAATTAAATAAACTTATTAATGTTATTAAAGTCGTTGATCTTTCTGAAATGGATTCTGTAGAAAGAGAAATGGCTTTAATAAAAGTAAAGGCAGAACCACAAAATCGAGCTGAAATTTTAAGAATAGTAGATATATTTCGAGGGAAAATTGTAGATGTGAGTCCTCTTTATTACACAATAGAAATTACAGGAAGTGCTGATAAGTTAGAAGCTTTTATTGAACTTCTAAAGCATTTTCAAATTAAAGAGATTGCTCGTACAGGTACAGTTGCTTTACCAAGAGCAAAAAAGGATGTTAAAGGAAAGGAGGAATAAATGAAGATTTATTATGATTCAGATGTGGATGTGGTAGCATTAAAGGATGCAACTATTGCTATTATTGGTTATGGAAGTCAAGGTCATGCCCATGCTTTAAATTTAAGGGACAGTGGTTTTAAAGTCATTGTTGCTCAAAGGCCAGGTGGTCCCAATTATCAAAAAGCAAAAGAAGATGGTTTTGAACCTATCTCAGCATCTGAGGCAACTCAAAAAGCAGATTTAATTGCTATACTCACTCAAGAGCAAATACAACCAGAACTTTATAAAAAAGATATAGAGCCTTATTTAACAGAAGGTAAAACTATCCTTTTTGCTCATGGTTTTAATATTCACTATCATCAGATTATTCCTCCTTCTAACATAGATGTAATTATGGTAGCTCCAAAAGGCCCAGGTCATCTTGTGCGTCGCATGTATGAAAAAGGTATGGGTGTACCTGCTTTGGTAGCAGTACATCAAGATGCTTCAGGAAATGCTTTAAAAAAGGCTTTAGCCTATGCTATGGGTATTGGAGCTACAAAGGCAGGAGTGTTAGAAACTACTTTTAAAGAAGAAACAGAAACGGATCTCTTTGGTGAGCAAGTGGTTTTATGTGGAGGAGTGACAAAGTTAATGCAAACAGCTTTTGAAACTTTAGTAGAGGCAGGTTATCAACCAGAAATTGCCTATTTTGAATGTGTTCATGAGTTAAAACTTATAGTAGATTTAATATATGAAGGCGGTTTTAAACATATGCGTTATTCTGTTAGTGATACAGCTGAATATGGAGATTTAACAAGAGGAAGACGAGTTATAAACGAAGAGACTAAACAACGTATGAAAGAAATTTTAAGAGATATTCAAACAGGAGAATTTGCAAGAGAATGGATATTAGAGAATAAGGCTGGGCGTCCTGTATATTATGCTTTAAAAAGGCAAGAAGAAGAGCATCTTATTGAAAAGGTTGGTGCGAAATTGCGAGCTATGATGCCTTGGTTAAAAGAAAAGTAAATAACTTATGCATAAAAGTGGATGGCCATTTGTTATAATTATAAGTATTATTTCTTTATTTTTCTTTTTAAACAGATGGTATTTAATTGCTATTTTAAGTGCTTTTATAACTTTATTTTTTATTTACTTTTTTCGAGATCCAGAAAGATTTTTACCATTAGAACCAAATGCCATTGTTTCACCAGCAGACGGGCAAGTGGTTTTTCTTGGTATAGACAGATTGCCTTTTTCTCAAGAGAAAGCGCAAAAGGTGAGTATTTTTATGTCCCTTTTTGATGTTCATGTTAATCGTGTTCCTTTTGATGGAGAAGTAAAAAAGATTGAGTATAAAAAAGGTAGATTTCTTCCTGCTTATAAAACAAAAGCTAGTATAGAAAATGAAGCTAATATAGTTTTTTTTTCTACTGAAGAAGGGAAATTTTTTGTTATTGTTCAGATTGCTGGAATTCTTGCAAGACGCATTATTTGTCATTTAAAACCAGGACAAAAGGTAAAAAAAGGGGAAAGATTAGGTATAATTTGCTTTGGATCAAAGGTTGAATTATATTTACCTACTTCAGTGAAATTGAAGCCACTTTTAGGTAAACATGTTAAAGCAGGAGAAACTATTTTAGGTTATTGGTCATGAAAGAAAGGAAAAGTGTTTATATTTTACCAAATCTTTTAACTACAGCTAGTTTGTTTGCTGGTTTTTATGCTATTATTGCTGCTATAAATGGTGATTGGAAAAGAGCAGTTATGGCTATTATGGTAGCAGCCTTTTTAGATGGATTAGATGGTCGAATGGCTCGTATTACAGGTACGGTTACTCATTTTGGAGTTGAATATGATTCTTTAGCTGATTTAATTTCTTTTGGTGTTGCTCCTGTTATTCTCTGTTTTACCTATGCTTTAAATCTTTTAGGAAGATGGGGTTGGTTAGCTGCCTTTCTTTATCTAGCTTGTGGTGCTTTAAGATTGGCTCGTTTTAATGCTCAAGTGAAAAGCACGCAATTACGTTATTTTGTAGGATTACCTATTCCAGCAGCTGCCTGTATCCTTGCTTTAAGCATTATGAATGCTGAAGAATGGTATGTTTCTAAAGAATTTATGTCTGTTCCCCTTCTTACACTTACATATCTTCTTTCTTTTCTTATGGTAAGTACTTTTCATTATCGTAGTTTTAAGGATTTAGAATGGGTAAAACTTAAACCTTTTCGAATTTCTATTCTTGCTGTATTTAGTTTAGTGATAATTATGAGTTATCCATTTTTTATACTCTGGTTGCTTTTTCTTATATATATGATATCTGGTCCAGTAGCTTATACAAGTTATTTTATAAGGCGAAGGGCTTTACTTAAAAGAGAAAGCAGGGTGAAATAAATGGGTATGACTATTACTGAAAAAATTTTAGCTGCTCATGCTGGGTTAGAAATAGTAAAACCAGGTCAATTAATTAAAGTAAAAGTAGATTTTGCCTTAGCTAATGATATTACAGCTCCCTTAGCTATTAAGGCATTTAAGGCAGCAGGAGGAGAACGGGTATTTGATCCAGAGAGAATAGCTTTGATATTAGATCATTTTACTCCAAATAAAGACATCCCATCAGCTATTCAGTGTCAAAAGGTAAGAGAGTTTGCTAAGGCACAAGGAATTAAATATTTTTATGATGTTGGTGAAATGGGTATAGAGCATGTACTTTTGCCTGAAGAAGGTTTAGTTTTGCCGGGAGATGTAGTAATCGGTGCAGATAGTCATACTTGTACTTATGGTGCCTTAGGTGCTTTTTCTACAGGTGTTGGAAGTACGGATCTGGGAGCAGTTATGTTTACAGGAGAGATTTGGTTAAAAGTACCAGCTAGTATTAAGCTTGTTTATAAAGGTAGGTTACCTAAATGGATTACAGGCAAAGATATAATCCTTTATACTCTTAAAGATTTAGGTGTGGAAGGAGCTCTTTATCGTAGTATGGAATTTTGTGGAGAAGTTATTAATAAACTTTCTTTAGATGGAAGGTTTACTATGGCTAATATGGCTATTGAAGCAGGGGCAAAGAATGGAATTTTTATTCCCGATGAAAAAACAGAGGAATATTTAAAAAATAGAGCAAAAAGACCATATCAAATTTATCAAAGTGATGAGGATGCTAATTATCTTTTTGTAAAAGAATATGAAATAAGCCAATTAGAACCTCAAGTAGCCTTGCCTCATTCTCCTGATAATGTAAGAAGTATTTTAGAGATTGGTGAGATAAAGATTGACCAAGTAGTAATAGGTTCTTGTACTAATGGTCGTTTAGAAGATTTACGTTTAGCAGCTGATATAATGAGAGGGAAAAAAGTGGCAAAAAATGTACGTTGTATTATTATTCCAGGTACTCAAAAAGTTTTTCTTGATGCCTTAAGAGAAGGTATTATTGAAGTTTTTATTGAAGCAGGGGCAGCTGTTAGTACTCCTACTTGTGGCCCTTGTTTAGGAGGACATATGGGGGTTTTGGGGCCAGGAGAAAAGGCAGTTTCTACAACAAATCGCAATTTTATTGGAAGGATGGGGCATTCACAAAGTGAAGTTTATCTTGCAAGTCCAGCTGTGGCAGCTGCTTCAGCCATAGCAGGTAAAATTGCACATCCTGAGGAAGTGTTATGATTATAAAAGGTAAAGTTTGGCGTTTTGGCGATAATATAGATACAGATGTCATTATTCCTGCACGCTATTTAAGCACTTCGGATTCGCAGGAATTAGCAAAGCATTGCATGGAAGGTGTAAGAGAAGGCTTTGCAAATTTAGTCAAAGAGGGGGATATTATTGTTGCTGGAAGAAATTTTGGTTGTGGTTCTTCTCGTGAACATGCCCCTTTGGCTATTAAGGCAGTAGGAATAAGGGCAATTGTAGCTAAAAGCTTTGCTCGTATTTTTTATCGTAATGCCTTTAATATTGGATTGCCTATTGTAGAATCTCAAGCAGTGGTAGATGCTACAGAAGAAGGGGATATTTTAAAAATTGATCTAGATAAAGGAGAAATTATAAATATTACTAAAAATCTTATTTTTACAATTGAACCTTTACCTAGTTTTATGAAAGAGTTAATAGAAAATGGTGGTTTAATTGCCCATTTAGCTAAAAAAGGGGGGTATTAAATGGCAAAAGAAGTCAATGTAGCTGTAGTTGGGGCTACTGGAGCAGTAGGTAATGAGATGGTAAAAGTTTTAGAACAAAGAAATTTTCCTGTAAAAAATCTAAAACTCCTTGCTTCAGAACGTTCTATTGGCAAGACATTAAATTTTCATGATGAAGAGGTTCCAGTTGAGGTGCTAAGCGAAGATTCTTTTAAAGGTATTGATATTGCTTTATTTTCTGCTGGTGCTAGCATTAGTAAACAATATGCCCCTCTAGCAGCGGCTGCTGGTGCAGTGGTAGTAGACAATTCTTCTGCTTTTAGACAAGAACCTGATGTGCCTTTAGTAGTGCCAGAGGTAAATCCTCATGCCATCGCTCAATATAAAAATCGTGGAATTATTTCTAATCCTAATTGCTCTACTATTCAGATGGTAGTAGTATTGAAACCTATTCATGATGTAGCAAAGATAAAAAAAGTTGTTGTTGCTACTTATCAAGCTGTATCTGGAACAGGAAGAAGGGCTATAAATGAATTAGAAAATCAGGTAAAAGCATTATTTAATTTTCAGCCAGTTAATTGTGAGGTATATCCTCATCAAATAGCTTTTAATTGTTTACCTCATATAGATATATTTTTTGAAAATGGTTATACAAAAGAAGAAATGAAAATGTATTTTGAGACAAAAAAGATTATGGAAGATGAAAATATTATAGTAAGTGCTACTTGTGTCAGAGTACCTGTATTTTATGGCCATTCAGAGGCTGTACATATGGAATTAGAAAAGCCTTTAGATGTAGCGGATGTAAGGAAGATATTGAGTAATTCTCCAGGAATAAAAGTAATAGATGATCCAAGTAAAAACCTTTATCCTTTAGCTATAGAAGCAGCAGGTAAAGATGAAGTCTTTGTTGGGCGAATTAGAAAGGATTTGGCTTTTGAGAATGGTATTGCCATGTGGATTGTAGCAGATAATGTGCGAAAAGGGGCTGCTTTAAATGCTGTACAGATTGCTGAGATTCTTTTAGAGAAATATTTATAAATGCGGGTGATTGCTGGTAAATATAAAGGACATTGTTTAGCAACACCCGCTTATCAGTTTATTAGACCAACAACTCAAAAAGTAAAAGAAGCTATTTTTAATATTCTTACTAACACTTGGAATGATGCGATAGTTCTTGATTTATACGCTGGTACTGGCAATTTGGGGATAGAGGCTTTAAGTCGAGGGGCAAAAAAAGTAGTTTTTGTGGATAAAAGTCCTTTGGCAATTAAAATTATTAAAAAAAATATTTCAAAATTAGGAGATGTCCAAGTTAAAATATGGAGACGGGATGTTTTAAAAGGGCTTAATTTTTTAAAAGAAACATTTTCTATAATTTTTATAGATCCTCCTTATGAAGAAGGTTATGTAGAAAAGACCTTAACTTTAATAAAGAAAAAAACAGATATTTTGAGAAAAGGTGGAATAATAATTATTGAACATTCCCCAAAAGAAAAATTTTCTTTTTTAGGTTTTAATTTATTTGCTAGTAGACGTTATGGACAAACTCAAGTTACTATTCTTAAAAAGGAGATGTAAATGGAACGTGTTGCTGTTTATGCTGGTTCATTTGACCCCATTACTAATGGTCATATTAGCTTAATAAAACGGGCGCTTCAAATATTTGACAAAGTTATTGTAGCTATTGCTGTTAATCCAGATAAAAAACCTCTTTTTACTATAGAAGAACGTTTAGAAATTACAAAACAAGCTATACTTGAAACTATTCCTGAATACCATCGGGTAGAAGTGGATAGTTTTGAAGGATTACTTGTAGATTATGTTCAAAAAAAAGGTTCAAATATTATTTTAAGAGGATTAAGAGCTGTTTCTGATTTTGATTATGAGTTGCAGCTTGCTTTGATGAATAGAAGACTTAATCGTGATATTCAATCAGTATTTTTAATGACTGATTTTAGATGGTTATTTCTTAGTTCAACTATTGTTAAAGAGGCAGCAAGGTTAGGTGGGAATATTGAAGGACTTGTGCCAGATATTGTTGCTAAGAAATTAAAAGAAAAATTTGAGAAAATTAAAAAATAGATTTAAGGGTAGTATAGCCACCAAGGATAATACGGATAAGGAAACCAATGGTGGTAAATTTTGATTGTTTTTTGCTGTGGTTTCCAAAGATGTATTTTTCTTACTTTTAATATAGGATATGGATATTCAATTTCTCCTAAAGGAAGTTTTTTAATTCCCTCAATTTCTCCAATGACAGTAATTTCTCTTCCTTGACTATAAATAGCTACATCTAAATAACCATCATACAATATAAGAAATCTTCCTTCAGATTTATCTGTTTGTTTCGGTCGCCCTTGTCTGTCTAACGGTAAAGCAAGTATTTCTAAAAGTGTACCTTCTTTTTTGTTTATTCCCTTTAAAATTTTACCACCCCACATAACAACTTTGCTTTTAAATATTTCTGGATTTTTCTGTACTTCATAAATAGAAATGTCTTTTATCTTTTGTTTTAATTCTGAAGGTACAATTTGAGTACATGAAAATAAACAAAGAATAAAGATAATAATATAAATTCGCATATTTTTTTAATAAAAAAATTTTACTTGATTAGCAAGTGATAAAAAGTGTATCATTAAAATATGAAAGGACTTATTAGTTTTCAAGAGATGAAAGAAAGATATGAAAGAGGTGAAGATCCATTTGCATTAACATTAGAGAAATGGGTAAGGATTAAAAATTATCTTAATGTTACAGAAGAGATAGGATATCCTGAACTTATAAAACTCCTTGAAGCTGTCATGATGAAAATTCCTTTTTGTTTTGAATATGAATCTAATTGTAATCTTTGCCCATTAGAACGTCTATGTCAAAAATTTCCAAGCACTTATCATCAAATATTAGGATTATTTCATTATTTATTAGCAACTAATGCTCCCCTACCTAAACCATATCTTATCCAATTAATAGATAAATTGATGGTAGAGATTGAAGAAGCAAAAAAATTGTGGAAAAAAATGTTATTATGATCCGTGTAAGGTTTGCTCCTAGTCCTACAGGAACATTACATTTAGGTAATGCTCGTACAGCAATTTTAAATTGGCTTTTTGCCCGCCATTTTGGTGGAAAATTTATTTTACGAATAGAAGATACAGATATAGAAAGGTCTAAAAAGGAATATGAAATTCAATTAATAAATACCCTTATTTGGCTTGGACTTGATTGGGATGAAAAATATCGCCAATCAGAAAGGCTTGAGATATATAGAAACTATGCAAAAAAATTATTAGAAGAAGGAAAAGCTTATTATTGTTATTGTACGCCAGAAGAATTGGAGGCAGAAAGAAAATTTTGTCAGTCAAGAGGATTACCTCCTCGTTATTCTGGAAAATGTCGTTTTCTTACAGAAACTCAAAAAAGACGGTTTGAAATAGAAGGACGTAAACCTACCATTAGATTTCTTGTACCAGAAGGAGAAGCAATAGAGTTTTTAGATTTACTTAAAGGGAAAATGAGATTTCTTACAGATGAAATAGGAGATTTTATTATTATGCGTTCTACAGGTATTCCTGCTTATAACTTTGCTGTTGTAATAGATGATGCTTTAATGGAAATAACTCATGTTATTCGAGGGGAGGATCATTTAAGTAATACAGCTTGTCAGCTTCTCCTTTATAAAACACTGAATTTTAATCCTCCACAATTTGGTCATCATCCATTACTTCTTGCTCCAGATAGGACTAAATTGAGTAAACGTCATGGTGCTGTTTCAGTTGAAGATTATAAAGAAAAAGGATTCCTCCCAGAAGCTCTTTTCTTTTACTTAACTACTTTAGGAGGAACTAAAGAAATTTTAACAAAAAAAGAATTGATTGTTCACTTTGACCTTAAAAAATTAGGTCGAAGTAATGCTATTTTTGATGTGAAATCTCTTTTGGCTATTAATAGAGCATTTATTCGTAATTTACCGTTAGATACCCTTTTAAAATATACTAAGCCTTTTTTACCAAAAGCAAATTCACAACTACTTAAAACAGTGATTGAAATAGTACGAGAAAATATAGGAACTTTAAAAGATATTGAGATATATTGGCCAATATTTACAGAATTAGAAATAAATTTAGATAATGAAGCAAAAAAATTTTTAAAACAAGAAGAAATAAAAAAAATTATTCAATTATTTTATGAGAATATGAAAATAAGTAATGAAAATTTTGAAATTATTTTATCAAAAGTTGTAGAGAAAACAGGATTAAAAATAGGCAAATTATTATTACCATTGCGAGTAGCTCTTACAGGTAGAAAAGAAGGGCCAGAATTGAAAAAAATTCTCTCTTTTTTACCAAAGGAATGGATAAAGTTCAGACTTAAGAGAGCTTTAGAAATTTCTTAATTTTTTCTGAAATTTGAAATATTTTTTCTTTAATATATTTAGTATCAATAGAGGTTATTTTTCCTTTTTCCATAACAATTTTACCATTAACAATAACAGTTTCTGCCTCTTTTATTGAATATACAATGAGGGAATAAATATTGTGAAGAGGAAAAAGAGAAGGATGTTTCAAATCTATAATAATAATGTCAGCTAATGCTCCTTTTTTTAAACAACCTGTGTTTAAGTTAAACATTTTGGCAGGTATAGTAGTGGTCATTTTAATTACAGTTTTTGCTGGCATAATTGTAGGATCAAGGAGAATACCTTTATGGATTTTTGCAGCTGTATCCATTTCTTGAAAAAGATTTAAATTATTATTGCTGGCTGCGCTATCAGTACCTAATGCAACAGGGATATCTTTAGATAATAGCTTTGGTACAGGAGAAAGACCAGTAGCAAGTTTGAGGTTGCTTTCTGGATTATGGACAATACCTGCTCCAGTATCAGCTATAATAGAGATTTCTTCATCTGAAATCCAGTTTGCATGGATAAGGATAGTTTTTTCGTCAAGAATACCTAAATGATAAAGATAATATATAGGTGTAACTCCATAACGTTTTTTTATTTCTTCTACTTCCCATTGAGTTTCAGCGACATGGATAAATAAGAAGGTATTATAATTTCTTGTTATATCTTTTGCTTTTTTTAATGTCTCTGAAGAACATGTATATGGAGCATGCGCAAAAATAGCAGGAGTGATTAAATCAGAAAAATCTTTCCATTTTTTTAAAAATCTTTCAGCATTAATGAGACTTTTTTTTGGTTCTGGAACATCTGGTGTTGGATAATCTAAAACACCTTGAGCAAGAATACCTCTTAATCCTAATGTTTTACATGCTTCGATAGCTTCATCTTCAAAAAAATAGCCATCTGCTAAACAAGTTGTGCCACTTTTTATCATCTCCCAACCAGCCAAAAGTGTGCCCCAGTAGACAAAATCCTTATCTACAAGCTTCCTTTCAACTGGAAAAATAAAATCTTTAAGCCAAGTTTCTAAAGGTAAATCATCAGCTAATCCCCTAAACATGCTCATAGCTGCATGTGTATGAGCATTAATTAAACCAGGCATAATAAGTTTATCTTTAGCATTTATAACTTTATCAGCTTCTTTAAATAATTCAGAAGGTGGGTTTCCTTTATTTAAGGATTTAATTTCATTTTTATCAATAAAAACATAGCCAGGATAAAATAAATTATTATTTTCATCAAGTGTAACAATTATACCATTAAAAATAAGTAAACTCATTTTTGGGGAATTTTTTATATGAAAAGCTTTTATAATGTCAAGTTACCCTTGACTTATTTATAAGTATGGGCATATCTTTAAAATTGTGCAAAAACAAAATCTTTTTCAAAAAATTGTTCTTTTTTTAGGACCATTTCTTAGTATATGTATTCTTATATTCTGTGATTTATCTCCTGGTCATCCAGAAGTTACTAGGATGGCTTCGGTGACCATTTTAATGGCTATGTGGTGGATTGCTGAGTCTATACCTTTAGCAGTTACTGCTTTATTACCTGTAGCTCTTTTTCCTCTTATGGGTATCATGGATAGCAAAACAGTTTCAAGTTATTATTTTAATGACATTATTTTCCTTTTTATTGGTGGTTTTATTCTAGCTTTAGCTATGCAGAGATGGGGATTGCATAAACGCATTGGTCTTAAAATTATTCTTTTTTTGGGAATGAGTCCTAAACGAATTATTTTAGGATTTATGGGAGCAACTGCTTTTTTATCTATGTGGATTTCTAATACTGCTACAACTATGATTATGGTACCAATTGCAATGGCTTTAATATTAGAAATGGAAGAAAGATTTGGAGAAGAGCATATACATTTTTTTTCTATTGGTTTACTTTTAGGTATTGCCTATGCAGCCTCAATTGGAGGTATGGCTACACTTGTTGGCACACCTCCTAATTTAGTTTTAGCTAAAATTTTTTCAATTTCTTTTCCTAAAGGTCCTGAGATTTCTTTTGCACGATGGCTTATTTTTGCCTTTCCTATTTCACTTATCTTTCTTCTTTGCACTTGGTTAATGTTAGTCTTTATGTTTAGTCGGAATATTCAATTTAAAGGTGATTTAGATATTTTTAGAAAAGAATATAATAAGTTAGGTAAAATGAATTTCGAAGAATGGATAGTTTTAATAGATTTTTTTATTACTGCCATCTTATGGCTCTTTCGCAAAGATATCAATATTGGCCATTTTCATATACCTGGCTGGTCATCTCTTTTTCCTGTACCTACATATGTAAAGGATGGTACTGTAGCTATGACTACTACAATTCCTCTATTTTTTATACCATCAAAACGAGAAAAAGAATTTATTATGAATTGGGAAACTGCTTCTAAACTACCCTGGGGAATTGTACTTCTTTTTGGTGGTGGTTTTGCTTTAGCTGCTGGTTTTAAAACATCCGGACTCTCTATATGGATGGGAGAGCGACTTGCTAAACTTGCCCATTTTCATCTTCTTTTAATAGTAATAACTGTTTGTCTTATAATAAGTTTTTTAACTGAATTAACCTCAAATACTGCTACTGCACAGATGGCTTTGCCTATTTTAGCTTCATTGAGTACAGCAATTAAAGTTAATCCATTATTATTAATGATTCCTGCAACTATGTCTGCTTCTTGTGCTTTTATGTTGCCTGTAGCTACGCCTCCAAATGCTATTATTTTTGGTACACAAAAATTACGTATTTATCATATGGCTAAAGCAGGTATAATTTTAAATTTTATAAAAATATTTTTGTTTATAGGAGCCATTTTCTTATGGGGTAAAATAAATTTTGGAAACTTAGTACAATTTCCAAGTTGGGCAAAGTGAAGGATTATTTTAAAAATTTATTAAATTATCGTTGTTCTATAGGGATGTTATCTTGGATATTAATGCGGATTTCTGGTCTTTTATTAGTTATTTTTTTAATACTTCATTTATGGGTCATTTTTTATTATCATCAAAGAATAATTGATTTTTCTCATCTTTTAAGATGGCGTAATATGTCAATTATAAAAGTTTTAGAATTTTTTCTTATTTTAACCATTTGCTATCATGCTTTAAATGGTGTTAGACTTATTTTTATGGACATGGGTTTTTTAATTAAAATGCAAAAACCCTTATTTGTTACTATAATAATAATTTCTTTAATTGTGGCTATTGCATTTGTTTTCCCTTTTCCATCATGATTGGATGGTTGTGGCAAAGGATAAGTGGTTTTGTGCTTTTAATTTTATTATTTATTCATTTATGGAAAGCTCGTACTATGCCTTTTAATTATGAATATTTGAGAATACAATTAACTACTCCAAAGTGGGTAATTTTTAATATTCTTCTTTTATGTTTGGCTATTTCACATGCCTTAAATGGATTGTGGCAAATTGGTCAAGATTATTTAATGGGGAAAAACAAAAAAATTTTTAGCTATTTTCTTTTAATAATAGGAACTTGCTTTATATTATTAGGATTAAGCATTTTTATATTATGAATAAGCATCAACATGAAATTTTAATTATAGGAGCTGGTATCGCTGGGTTGAGTGCTGCTTTAGAGGCATGTTATGGTGGTGAAGTAGCAGTAATTTCTAAAGTATTTCCTATTCGTTCTCATTCTGTAGCTGCTCAAGGTGGTACAGCAGCTGCTTTAGGCAATATGGAGGAAGATCATTGGGAGTGGCATTTTTATGATACTGTAAAAGGGAGTGATTTTTTAGGTGATCAAGATGCTCAAGCCATTTTTTGTTATGATGCTATTAAGATGGCTTATTATCTAGAACATTTGGGCGTTCCGTTTAGTCGTAATGAAAACGGTAAGATTCTGCAAAGATATTTTGGTGGTCATTATAGTCAATTTGGTCAAGGTCCTCCTGTGAGAAGAGCATGTGTAGCAGCTGATAGGATCGGTCAAGCTATGTTGCATACTTTATTTGGAGAATGTCTTAGACGAAAAATAAAATTTTATAATGAATTTTTAGTTACTCATCTTTTGTTTCATAAAGATGGTTGCTGTGGGTGTATAGCATGGGATTTGGTAAAAGGAGAAATACATATTTTTCATGCTAAACTCATTTTATTAGCAACAGGAGGTTATGCTCGCCTTTTTCAATTCAGCACTAATTCTGCTATTAATACTGGTGATGGTCTTGGGATGATTTTAAATGCGGGATTACCTTTAGAAGATTTAGAATTTATTCAATTTCACCCTACAGGACTTTATCCTTGGGGATTTCTTATGAGTGAGGCAGTGAGAGGTGAGGGCGGGTATCTGCTTAATCAGGCAGGAGAAAGATTTATGGAAAGGTATGCTCCAACAAAAATGGAATTAGCACCTAGAGATGTAGTAGCTAGAGCTATTCAAATGGAAATAGAATTAAGTGGAAATCCTTATGTATATTTAGATCTTCGCCATTTATCTGAAGATTTTATTCAAGAAAGACTTCCTCAAGTTAAAGAAATGGCCTTTAAATTTGCAGGGATTAATATCAAAAAAGAACTTATTCCTGTTGCCCCAGCAGCCCATTATACTATGGGTGGTATTCCTGTCAATATAGATGGAGAAGTACTTGCAGATGGTAAAAAAGAAGCGATGCCAGGACTTTTTGCAGCAGGAGAATGTGCTTGTATCTCTATTCATGGTGCTAATCGATTAGGTACAAATTCTACAATGGAATGTGCAGTATTTGGTCATAGAGCAGGAAAAAAAATGGCTTCTTTAGTCAAAAAAACGAATTATTTACCTTTACCTAAAGAGCAAATTTCTTTGGCTTTAGAAGAAATAAATCATCTTTTTGTTCAACCACCTAAAATTTCTATAGCCGAATTAAGACAACAATTACAAGTTTCTATGATGCAAAATTGTGGTATTCTCCGTGACCAATCACGATTAAAAAAACAACTTATAATTATTCAAGATTTAAAAGAAGTTTATAAAAAAATAGGTTTAAAAGGTATTCCTCGCACTTTTAATTTAGCTTTTGAAGAAGTTTGGGAATTAAGAAATATGCTTAATATTGCTGAGGCTGTAGTTATAAGTGCACTTGCACGTGAGGAGAGTCGTGGCGCTCATTATCGGATAGATTTCCCTAAAAGAGATGATAAAAATTGGCTTAAACATACTCTTATTTGGAAAAAAGAAGATAAATTAAATTTAGATTATAAACCAGTAGTTATTACTCAATTTCCACCTTCAGAAAGGTTTTTTTAATGCAAAAAAAATTTATTATTCAACGTTTTTGTCCTGAAAAGGATAAAATACCTTATTGGCAAATATATGAAATAGATTGCCAAGAAGACTGGACAGTATTAGATGCCCTTGAAGCTATTAGAGCTTTTGACCCTACTTTAACTTATCGACGTGTTTGTAGACATGGTGTCTGTGGTTCATGTGCAATGAACATAAATGGTTTTAATTCTTTAGCCTGTGAAACAAGGATAGCTAGTTTACCAAAAAATATTAAAATTAGACCATTGCCTGGTTTTCCTATTATAAGAGATTTGGTTGTTGATTTAGAAAGACTTTATCAAAATTACACTGTTATTAAGCCATATCTTATTGCTTCTTCACCACCAGAAAAAGAATATATTCAATCTTTAGAAGAGCGTCATTTATTAGATGGCTTTTATGAATGTCTTTTATGTGGTGCATGTACATCTGCTTGTCCTACATTTTGGGTCAATCAGAATTTTTTAGGTCCAGGGATATTTTTGCAAGCCTGCCGTTTTATACTAGATAGCCGTGATAAAGGGTTTAATTTACGGAAAGAAATATTGAGAAAGTCTGATATATGGCGATGTCATGGTATTCTCAATTGTGTAGAGGCTTGTCCTAAAGGTCTTAATCCTTTTCAAGCAATTATGCATTTAAGAAAAATTTTATTATTTGGAGGAAAACGATGAAAGAAAAATTTCCTATTATTCCTAATAATCGGGCTGATGACATTCATAATTTAGAACATCTTCATGAAGCGGATTTAATTCTTTATATGGCAGGTAATCAATTTATGGTTATGGAAGAGTTACTTAAAGCTTTTAAAGAGATGCATCCACACATAAAACATATTTTTTATGAAACACTGCCTCCTGGATTAGAACTAAAACAAATTTTAGCTGGAGGTGCTGTTTTTCAAGATAAAATTTTACCTGGTATTCCAGATGTTTATGCTGCTGTTAATGAAAAAGCAATGCATAAATTAGAAGAGGCAGGATTAATTGAAAAAGATAATTATTTTGTTTATTTACATAACCGTATTGTACTTATGGTAAAAGAAGGGAATCCTTTAAAAATAAATTCTGTGCTAGATTTGGCAAGAGATGAAGTAAGAATCTCACAACCAAATCCAGAATTAGAGGATATTGGTATTCACATTCTTAATATGTATCGTGATGCTGGAGGTGAAACATTAGTATATAGAATTATGGAAGAAAAAAGAGCAGAAGGTACTACAATTTTTACTGTTGTTCATCATCGTGAGACTCCTTTGCGTTTAAAAAAATGCACAGTAGATGTTGGGCCTGTTTGGGCAACAGAAGTTTTAACAGCAAAAAAATTTGGTTTAAAAGTAGAAATGATAGAGCCAGGTGAAAATTTGGATCAACGTCATAAAGTTAACTATTTTATTGGTCGATTAAAACAATCTCCACATCCTGAAAATGCAGAGAAATTTTTAGAATTTATTAAAACAAAAACAGCTCAAGCTATTTATGAAAAATATGGATTTATTCCACATTGGTAGGCTTAGTTGACAAAGATTAACTAGTTGTATAAACAAAGTCATGTTTATTGCTGATCTTCATATTCACTCCAAATATAGTCGGGCTACAAGCAGGGATATGGAGGTAAGTACTCTTTATAAATGGGCAAAGCGTAAAGGTATTAAAGTATTGGGGACAGGCGATTTTACCCATCCTCATTATTTAATGGAATTAAAAAAAGAACTTGAACCTTTAGGTAATGGTCTTTTTAAGTTAAAAAAAGGTGATGAATCTGTATATTTTATGCTTACTACTGAAGTAAGCAATATCTTTTCTGTACGTGGGAGAGGAAGACGTATTCATACTCTAATTTTTGCTCCTTCTTTTGAAGTAGTAGATAAGATTAATGCTCAATTATCTCGTCGTGGGGATTTAATGGCTGATGGTCGACCTACATTTGGTTTTCATATAAAAGAACTAGTAAAGATAGTTTTAGATATTTCCTCAGATTGTTTATTGATACCAGCTCATGCTTGGACTCCTTGGTATGGGATATTTGGATCAAATGGGGGATTTGATTCATTAGAAGAAGCATTTGAAGAGGAGGCAAAATATATTTACGCTATAGAGACTGGTCTTTCTTCTGATGCAGCTATGAATTGGCGGCTTTCTGCTTTAGATAAAATTACTCTTATTTCTAATTCAGATGCCCATTCTCCTCACAGAATTGGTAGAGAAGCTAATGTTTTTAACTGTGCCTGTGACTATTATGAAATTATAGATACAATAAAGAAAAAAGATAAAAATCGTTTTTTATGTACTATTGAATTTTATCCTGAAGAGGGAAAATATCATTATGATGGGCATCGTAAGTGTAATATTTTATTTTCACCAAAAGAAACAAAAGAACACAATTATATTTGTCCAGTGTGTGGACAGCCAGTAACAGTAGGGGTAATGCATCGAGTAGAAACTTTAGCAGATAGACCTGAGGGTTATCGACCAGAAGGAGCTATTCCAGAAATTCATCTTATTCCTTTAGAAGAAATTATTGCTGAAGCAATGAATAAACAAATAAGTACAAAAGGTGTGCAAGAGGAATATGAACGTTTAGTAAGTTATGTTCCAGAATTTGATATTTTACTTAAACTATCTATTGAAGAATTATCTAGTTTTGTACCAACAAATATTCTTGAAGGTATTATTCGAGTAAGAGAAGGTAATGTATTTATTCGTCCTGGTTTTGACGGTGTTTATGGAGAGATAAGAATTTTTCCTAAGTCAGAAAAAGAAAAAAAGGAAACTTCTCAACAATTGGGATTGTTCTAAATTATGAAAAATGTAATTGTAATTGGAGCAGGGCTTGGTGGTCTTAGTGTAGCAAGCGCACTTCTTAAAGCAGGTTTTAAGGTTAAAATTTTTGAAAAAACATCTCATATAGGAGGGAGATGTCGTAGTATCTGGCTTGGAAATGAAGAATTTGGCAGATATCCATTTGATGTGGGCCCAATATTCTCAGGAACAAATATTATTAAATTAATTAAAAATGAATTAAAAGAAAAACCTAATTTTAAACCAGAATTTGTAAAAATTTATATATTTTCTAACAAAAAATTCCTTATGAATATGCCTCCCAGACATCATTTATTAAAAAATCTTAAGAAAATGGGATTTTCTTTTTCTGAAAGTATATTTTTTATTTATAAATTATGGAAACAAAGACAATTTGATAGTTATTCATATATGGATTCTCATAATGATATAGCTTGTTTTCTTACAAAAAACCAATTGATGCGAAATATCCTTAATATGAGAGCTGGTTTATTTCATGGGTGTCTTCCAGATGATATGCCTGGTTATACATTTAATGCAAAGGATTATGGAAGACCTTTTTATCCATCTGGTGGCATGCAAAAAATACCAGATACTTTTTTAAATGTTATAAAAAAGTATAATGGCCAAATTTATACAAATATGTCTGTAGATAAAATTTTAATTGAGAATAATAAAACAGTAGGGGTGGTAGTTCAAGGGGAATTTATAAAAGCTGATTTTGTTATAAGTGCTATAAGTATTGTTGAGACAGTATTAAAACTTTGTAAAGGGGTAAGTTTCAAAAATGAATTTCTTAAATTGATTAAATCATATAAACAAGGTTTAGAAGTTTCAATGTTTTTTATGATTGTAGATAAAAATAAAATTGATGTAGAGGATGGTAATGTTTTGTATGCATTTTTGCCAGAGTCTGATTTAAATAAAGTTATGCATCAACTTTTTAACGGCATTTATCCAAATGATCCGCCATTTGGTATATTTTTTACAAAAAGTGGAAAATTTAGACCAGTCACTCTTTTGTTTTATACTCCAAAAGGAGAAAAAAATAAAAAACGTATAATTCAAGCAGGAGAATTTCTTCTTGAAATAGCTAATTTGGCAATCCCTAATCTTATAAATGCCATTGTTTGGAGAAAGATTATTACTTCATTAGATTATCCAAATGAAATAGGTTTTAAAAGTTGTGTTTTGCCTGTTGCTGAAAGCAAAAATTATAAAAAAGTTTCTTTTCAATTACCTATTAAAAATCTTTTTAATGTAGGTTCTTCTGTGCTTCCAAGTGGTGGTGGAACAGTTCAGGCTGTAAAGTCTGGATTAGAATGTGCAAAATTTATTATTAAAGGAAATAAATTATGCAGTTAGAAACTATTACTATGCAAGATTTTGAGAAACAAACAAAGAAAATAATAATTTTGCCTTTTGGCTCAGTAGAAGCACATGGTAAACATTTACCACTTGGTACAGATACTATTATTGCTTATGAAATTGCTTTAAAAGTAGGAGAAAAAACAGGTGCTATTGTAGCTCCTCCAGTTTATTATGGTGTTTGTCGTAGTACAAAAGAACATCCAGGTACAATAAGCATTTCTGCATCAGGATTTAGATTATTGGTGAAAGATATTATTAATAGTTTTATCTCTCAAGGTTGCTATCGTTTTTTAATCTTTTCAGGTCATGCTGGCAGTTTACATATGGCTGCTTTAAAAGAAATAGCTGAAGAGATGATTGAAACAGATCTTGTGAAAAAAATAGCTGTTCTTAGTATTTTGGATCTTTTAGATGAAAATATAGGACTTGAAACAAAAAAAGATAGTCATGCAGGAGAATTAGAAACAGCTCTTATGCTTTATTTAAAACCTTTATGGGTTAAAAAAATACCATCTGAAGATTATCCGAATTTTCCACGTTTTTTATTAGTTAAAGAAAAAAGAAAATATTGGCCAAGTGCTGTTTGGGGGAATCCTCTTGTAGCGTCTAAAGAGAAAGGGGAAAGATTTTTCAATTATTTAGTAGAAAAATTAGTAAATATCGTAAATTTATTAAAAGAATAATGGAAATTTTGGCACCAGCTGGAAATTTTGAAGCTTTTTTTGCTGCTTTAGAAAAAGGTGCAGATGCAATATATGTAGGGATTAAAACATTTAATGCTAGAGCTTATGCAAGGAATTTTACTTTAGAAGAACTGGCATTAATGATTCCTTATGCACATCAATTAGGAAGAAAAGTTTTTGTTGCCCTAAACAGTCTAATTAAAGAAACAGAGTGGAAAGACTTGATAGAGATTATTATTGCTTTAGGGCAAATCAAACCAGATGCTATTATTATTCAGGATTTAGGTATTTTTTGGTTATGTAAACATCGTTTTCCTCATTTGGTTCTTCATGCCAGCACTTTAATGGCTTGTCATAATGTTATAGGAGTAAAAAAGTTAGCAAATATGGGATTTAAACGAATTGTATTAGCTAGAGAGCTTACACTTAAAGAAATAGAAAATATAAAGAAATCAGTTTCAGTAGAATTAGAGGTTTTTGTACATGGAGCTTTATGTTTTAGCTATTCTGGTCTTTGTTTGGCAAGTAGTTATTTAGGTGGGCAGAGTAGTTTAAGGGGAAGGTGTCGTCAACCTTGCCGTTTTCTTTATCAATGGGGAGAAGAAAAGGGTTATTATTTATCCTGTAATGATCTTTGTGCTTTAGAGTTAATACCTATTTTAAAAGAAATGAGAATTGATGCTATAAAAATTGAAGGGCGTATGAAGAGTGCAGAGTATGTAGCTACAGTAGTAGAGGCATATCGGTTAGTGCGAGATGCTTCACTAGACGAATCTCAAGCAGCTATTGATTATGCTAAATCTTTACTTAGTAAAGTTGAAAGTAGACCACTTACCACTGGTTTTTTTCTTACTGTAAAACCTAAAAATGTGCTTGATCCTAAACATCCTGGAGCGTTTGGTATATATTTAGGAAGGGTTTTACGTAAAGAAGGTGAGAGAATCTTTTTTCGACCTGAGGCAGAATTAAAAGCAGGTGATAGAATTCGTGCTCAAAATGAAATTTTCGGTAAAGGGATAGCATGGAAGGTAAAAAATTTAGAAAAAATTGGAGAATTAATTTGTCTTAATGCTCCAACAATGGTTGAACCAGGTTATCTTCTTTTTCGAGTTGTTAGTGCAATACCTGGTTTAAAAAAATCAGATAAAAAATTAAAAACAAAATTAAATCAAATGGTTAAACCAATTGACTTTAAAATTTCTTCTTCATCTAAAAAACGCTTGCAGCAATGGATATATGCTCAAGGTATTGAAATACCAAAAAAAAGATTTAAAAGAATTATTTGGTGGATTCGCCACGAAGAAGTAAATTATTTTCTCAATTACAAATTACCTGAAGGAAGTATTCCCATTTTATCTCTTAATTTTCAAACATACCCACTTATTCTTGCTCATTTTAAAAAATTATTAAAAAAACATCCGTCTTTAACAATCAGCCTTCCTCCAATAATTTTACCTCATCAATTGGCTTTTTTTGAAAAAGCTATAAAACAGCTTTTAGATTTAGGATTTAAACGTTGGCAATTGGCTAATATAGGCCACTTTGAGCTTTTTCCAGAGAAAAAAGGCTTAATCTTTAGTAGTGACTACACCTTTAATATAGCAAATCATTTAGCTTTGCGAACTTTAAAGAATATGGGTATACATTTTTTAATGCTTTCTTTAGAATTAGATAAGAATACTATTAAAACACTAGTTAAATATTGGAATAAACATGAAATAGTTATAAATGTTTATATGAGAATGCCTATTTGGATCTCTCGCTTAAGCTTAAAACCTTTTTGGCGCTCCAATTCTCTTATATCTCCATTAGGGGAAAAATATTATCCTCTTAAAAGAGACGAAATTACTTATATTTTACCTGAAATTCCCATCTCTTTGAAAGATTATCTAAAAGAATTAAAATCATTTGGAATTTATCAGTTCTGTGTGGATCTAAGATTCCTTCTTAAGAAAGAAGTAGAAAAAATTGTTACATCAAAAGGTGTATTTTTACCTAAAGGATATCAGTTCAATTATCAAAGAGGTTTGGCATGAAAAGACTAGCTATTTTTTTATTAATTCTTTTTTTAGCATGTGGAGAAAAAAGTGTTCCTGAATATGCACCAGATTTTACTTTACCAGATTTAAAAGGAGATAAAATTTCTCTTTCTGATTTTAGAGGCAAAATTGTTATATTAGAATTTTTCACTACTTGGTGTAAATCTTGCCGTTTAATAGTACCTGATTTAAATCAACTTTATAATCGTTATAGAGATAAAAATGTAATTTTTTTAGGTATCAGTTTAGATGAGAACGTTGATCGTATTTACGATTTTGCAAAAAAATTGAATATTGCATATCCAATACTTATTGGGAATGAAGATATTGTTTTAAAATATGGTGGGATTTCTGTATTGCCTCATCTTGTTATTGTAGATCCAAAGGGACGTATATACAAAACGCATCAAGGATTTATGAAAAAGAAAAAACTTGAAGATGATATTATAAGTTTAATACATTTAGGACCTTAATGACTAACAGCAAAAAACGAGTATTTATTATTGGACACCGTAATCCAGACAGTGATTCTATTTGTAGTGCTATTGCGTATGCTTATTTTAAAAATATTACTGATAAAAAATACCTTTATATTCCAGCCAGAACAGGTTCTCTTAATGCTGAAACTCAATTTATTTTAAAATATTTTGGCCTTGAAATACCATTTCTTATTAAAAATGTTATTCCTCGAGTAAATGATATTGATTTAAAACCACCTATTTATATCTATCCTGAAGAACCTATATACCATGCAGTTCAAATTATGCGAAAAAAGGAAATTCGTATTCTTCCTGTAGTAGATGAATATCAAAATATATTAGGAATTATAGGACAAATGGATATTGCTCAATATTATGTAGAAAAAATTACTTGGGATATTCTTACTATTCCAATTCAGATTAAAACCCTCGTACTTACATTAAAAGGTCGTATTTTAGCCAATCCTTATAAAAAAGAGGAATTAAAAGGTCGCATATTTATTGCAGCTATGCAGAAAGGCACCACGCTTCATTATGTTCAACCAGGAGATATTGCGATTTTAGGTGATCGTACAGATATCCAATTAGAGCTAATCAAGGCTGGTTGTGAAGTATTAATTTTAAGTGAAGAACCAATTATTAGCGAAGAGGTTTTGGAATTAGCAAAAGAAAAAGGGACAATAATTATTTCTTCTCCTTTTAGTATATACACGATTGCTCAAATTCTTCCTCTTTCTCTTCCAGTAAAGGCTATCATGAAAAAAGCAGAAGTGGTTCATTTAGATACTCCAATTAGTGATGTTAAAAAAAGAGTTTTAGCTTCTCGTTATCGTTCAGTACTTGTAGCAGATTCTGAAGGAAGACTTATTGGTGTAATAACACGTTCTGATTTAATTAGTCCTATTCAAAAAAAGGTTATACTTGTTGATCATAATGATAGTGCTCAAGCAGTATTAGGTATAAAGGAAGCAGAGATATTAGAAATTATTGACCATCATCATTTAGGAGATATTTCTACTTTTAAACCTATTTATGTTTATAATGATCCTATAGGAAGCACCTGTACTATTATAACTGAACTTATGCAATTACATAGAGTAGAAATTGTGCCTGAGATTGCTGGTGCCCTTTTAGGTGGAATACTCTCTGATACTCTTATACTTACCCTTTCCACTACTACTGAAAGGGATAAAAGAGCAGCTTTGTTTTTAGCTAAAAAAGCTGGCGTTAATATAGAAGAATTTGGACGTAAGCTTATAAAAGCTCAGGCTGAAATTAAAGGAAAAACAGCTAAAGAAATCCTTTTTAGCGATTTTAAAGAATATCATATTGGTGATAAAAAAATAGGAGTAGGACAGATTTTGGTATTAGATAGAAAAGAAATTGAACCTTTAACTAAAGAAATTAAATTAGAAATGGAAAAGGCATTAAATGAACAGAATTTTAATTTAGTAACTTTTATCATTACCTGTCCATTTGATCAAAAGGGAGAACAAATTTTTGTTAAAGGAGAGAAAGAAATTATAGAAATGGCATTTGATATAAAAATAGAAAATGATGCTTGTTTTATTCCTCAAGTAATGTCAAGAAAAAGAGATTTTATACCTCAGTTAGCACAAGCAATGACTAAATATGAATTTTAAAATTTTTCCAGATATTTTAAAAGAAATAGAAAATTTACCTGCTGAAGAGAATAAAATTATAAAACAATTTTTTACAAAACTTCAACCAACTTATTCTTTACAAAAAGAATTGTTAACATACCTTTTAGATATTAAAGCAAGAGATGAAATTTCAATAACAGAATTGGTAAAAATGGTTAACGATACAATTAACAATCCAACTTTAACAAGGGAACAAAAACTTACAATTGTAAGAAATTTTTTTAGAAAACGCCGTTTCCCTTTACTTACTAAAGCTGAAGAAATTTTTAATAAAAAAATTAAAAATTTAAATTTGCCATCAAAATGTAAAATTATTCCTCCAATTTATTGGGAAGGGGATGAATATGAGATAAAATTTTATTTTAAAAATAATAAAGAATTTATCCAAAAATTGGAAAGATTGTTAAAAATAAGTCAAATGGATATTTGGCAACAATTGATAGATGGAGGGTGGTTTGAAGAAATTTTTTCCCAAAAAAATTTTGATAGATAAAACAGTTCTTGATTTACCCTATACACAAGAAATTTTAAAAAGAATTTCACATATACCACAGGAAGTAGTGGCGCCAGAGACAGTAAAAGGTGAGGTTTATAATAAAGAAATTCTTTATCTTACACGTAATAAGGGACGTTTTTTTCGCCCTTGTCCTTGTACAAATAAGACATTTTATATTAGCTGTGAATATTATATTTTAGAAGTGGGGACTAATTGTGCTTTTGATTGTACTTATTGTATTTTGCAAAGTTATCTTAATCAACCTTTTATTCAAGTTTATGTAAATTTAGAAGACCTTTTTAAAGAATTAGACGATATAAAAATAAAATTCTATCGAGTGGGAACAGGAGAATTGACTGATAGCCTTTTTTTAGACCATATTACTCAATTAAGCCGTTATTTGGTTCCATATTTCGCTAGACGTGATAATTTAATATTGGAGTTGAAAACAAAAAGTATAATAATTGACAATTTGGCTGATCTTGATCATAATGGACATACTGTAATTTCTTGGTCACTTAATGCTCCAGAAATTGTATTAAAAGAAGAAAAAAATACTCCTACTCTTGAAGAACGTCTTAAAGCTGCTCATCGTTGTCAAGAATGGGGATATTGGATAGGATTTCATTTTGACCCAATAATTTATTATCCTGGTTGGAAAGAAGGATACAAAGAAGCTGTTGACCTAATCTTCAAATATATTCAACCAGAAAAGATTGCTTGGATCAGTTTAGGTACATTTCGATTTATGCCTTCTTTAAAAAATATTATAAGACACCGTTTCCCAGAGAGTAAAATTATTTATGGTGAATTTATATCAGGTTTAGATGGTAAACAACGATATTTTAAGCCTATTAGAATCCTTCTTTATAAAACAATTCTAAAATGGATAAGAGAATATGCTCCTCAAGTAAATGTTTATTTATGTATGGAAAGGCCAGAGATATGGAAAGAAGTTTTTGGCTATGTACCAATAAAAGGTGCATTAAGAGAGATGCTTAATAATATTTTTAAGAAAAACTGATGCAAAATAAGATAGAAGATATCTTAAAACAAGTAAGATTTTTAAAGCCTACAAGTGGTGCAGTTATTAAAGTATTGAATGTATTAAATGATCCCAATACAGATGCAGAAGAAATAAAAGATGCTATTCTTTTAGATCCAGCCCTAACAGCCGATGTTTTACGTATAAGTAATTCTGCCTTTTTTGCCTTTAGACAAAAAATTACTAGCATTAAACATGCTGTAGTTTTATTAGGTAGAAAAATATTAAAGAAAATTGTTTTTACTGTTCAAATGAAAGGTATTTTAAATAAAAAATTGAAAGGATATCCTCAAACAGAACATACTTTATGGGAACATTCATTAGTAGCTGCTGTTTCTGCAGAACTTATTGCTGAAAAACTTAAATATAAAAATAAAGAATTAGCCTATATTGGTGGTCTTCTCCATGATATAGGTAAAATTATATTAGATCAATATGTAAAAAATGCCTTTGAAGAAATTACAAAAAAATTAGCAGAAGGTATGGATTTATTAAATATAGAAAAGGAAATGTTTGGATATAATCATGCTGAAATAGGTGGAATTATTGCTGAAAATTGGCAATTGCCTCTTCCTATAAAAGAATCAATTGCTTTTCATCATTCTCCAACAGAGGCTACTCAAGAAGTTATTATTGCTCTAATTGTCTATCTTGCCAACAACCTTGCTACTTTTATCTCTCCTGTTGGTTTTCATTCTACACCACAAACTGAGTCTCAACTTCTTAATGAAATAGGCTTAAATGAAGCTGATTTAGAAGAAATTATGGTCAATGTTATCGCTAAAAAAGAGGATATTCTAGCTTTTTAATTTTTTTAGTGCTATTACTTCCCTCTTAATATTACTAAAAGGAAGCATAAAACTTTTTTGTATAGCTATTGAAAGATTATATTTTTTACAAATTTGCTCAATTTCTTTTTTATTGTCTTTACCTCCTCTCATGATAATAAGTAAACCTTGATTTGCAACATAAGGTAGAGCTAATCGAATATATTCAGTTAATGGAGCTACAGCTCTCCCCACAACAACATTAAATGTTTTTTTTGATAATAAAGGAGATGGAAGGTGTGTTTGAATAATTTCTATATCTTTTAATTCCAAAAGACGTTTAATCTCTTTTAAAAATACTACTTTTTTTTGTTTTGCTTCAACTAAAGTTAATTTTAAAGAGGGGAGGGCAATTTTTAAAGGAATACCTGGAAAGCCTGCACCAGTGCCAATATCTAATAGCTCCCATTGAGGTTTTAAAAAAGAAAAAATAGTAAGTGAATCTAGAAAATGTTTTATAACAATATCTCTTTCTGTTTTTATCCCAGTGAGATTAATATGATGGCTCCACTTTTTTAATCTAAGTAAGTAGAGTTGGAATTGATAAATTTGTTTTTCCTTTAATTTTATTCCAAGTGTCTCACTACCATTAATTAAAATTTCTTTAATCTTAGCTTCCATAGATGTTGCCATAAATATTGCCATTTTTATAATAAACAATTTTTACTGGAACAATAGTATTAATTTTTAACTTTTCTGACTCAGGAATACGGACTAAAAGATAATTTTCAGTATGACCTTTAAAGTAATTTTTATTTTTTGTTTCTATTAATAAATTTAAAATTTTATTTTTATTTTTTTCAAAAAATTTTGCTCTTTTTTCTTTATCTAAAATTCTCAATATATTAACTCTCTTTTGAATAATTTCTAATGGCACTTTTTCAGTATATCTAGCTGCTAATGTATTTGGTCGCTCAGAATAGGAAAAAATATGACAATAGGCTATAGGTGTTTCTTTTATCAGATAATATGTTTCTTCAAAGTCATTTTCAGTTTCTCCTGGAAAGCCTACAATAACATCAATTCCAATAGCAAACAAAGGAAAATGTTGAATAAGAGTTGAAACTATTTCTTTAAAAAGTTCTGGAGTATAATTTCTACCCATTTTTTGAAGGATTCTTTTAGAACCACTTTGTAATGAAATATGCAAATGAGGACATAAATTTGGCCATGAGATAAAGAGATTTATTAATTCTTTTGTAATTTCAGATGGATTAAGAGAACTTAAACGCAAGCGTGCTTTTAAATTAGAATTTTTTATAGAATATAAAAGCTTTGTAAGAGAAATAGGTGGGGTTAAATCTTTTCCATATTCTCCTAAATGAATGCCAGTCAGTACAATTTCTTTAAACCCTAATTTTTCTAAAAAAATTAATCTTTTTATTACTTCATCAGGAGGTAAACTTCGTGTTCTTCCACGTGCATAAGGTACAATGCAATAACGACAGAATGCATCACATCCATCCTGAATTTTAAGATAAGCTCGAGTGCGTTTAATTGAAGCTGCTGGAGGTAAACAGATTAAAGTATCTAAAGTAGTTGGTTGTTTACTTACTAAAATTTTAGGAGATGGTTGTTTTTTTAAATAAGGTAATAATTTAGGTAAATTGGGCTTTTCTTTATTGCCAATTAAATAATCAATTCCTTTTATTTCTGCCAATTTCCTATATGCTATTTGTACATAACATCCAGTAGCTATACAAATAGCATTAGGGTTTTTTCGAATGATTTGGCGAAGATAATGTCGGCTATCATAATCTGCTCTATGTGTTACAGTGCAAGTATTGACAATACATATATCAGCTTCTTCTATTTTTGAAACAATAGTATACCCTTGTTGAGTAAATAAAAAAGCAAGGGATTCAGATTCATATTGATTTACTTTGCAACCTACAGTAAAAATAACAATTTTCATTTTGCAGATATTATCCAACCTCCTCCCACACAAACTTCATCTTGATAAAAAACTGCTGCCTGTCCAGGTGTTACAGCAAATTGTGGTGTTTCAAATATTATTTGGACCTTTTTTTCATTAATAGGCTTAATTAAAGCCTTTGTTTCAATTTGTTTATATCTTATTTTAACAGAAACATAAAGAGGTTCTTTTAAAGAATCAAAAGGGAAAAAATTTACATTTTCAACAATAGCTTCTTTGAAAAATAAAGCCTGACGCGGAGCTACAATAAGACAATTTTTATCTGCATCAATAACACGCACATAATAAGCTTCTCTTGCTCTAATTCCTAATCCATGCCTTTGACCAATAGTATAACGCCAAATTCCACTATGTTTGCCAATAACCTTGCCTTCTAAGTCAAGTATTTTCCCTTCTTTTGTTAATCTTTCTTTAGCATGTTTTTCTAAAAATAATCGATAATTTCTTTCAGGAATAAAACATATTTCCCTACTTTCTTTAGTATTTAAAGATAATCCAATACTTATAGCAATTTTTTTAGTTTTTTCTTTATTAATTGTTCCTAATGGCCATAAAATATAGGATAATTGTTCTTGAGTGAGAGGAAATAAAAAATAAGATTGATCTCTTTGTTGATCAATACCACGTAAAAGGATGAAGCGATTATTTTTAAAAATTTTGCGAGCATAGTGACCAGTAGCTAAGAAATCAAATCCCATTTTTTTAATTTCCTTTAACAATATGCCAAATTTAATCTTTTGATTGCACCATATGCATGGATTTGGTGTTTTGCCTAAAAGATATGTTTCGATAAAAGGTTTAATAATTTCTTTTTTAAAAATATCCTTTAAATCAAGTTCAATATAATCAATCTTTAACAATTTAGCGATATTTGAAGGAGAGTAGGGAGGTTGATTTTCTGTTAATCTTAAAAAAACACCTGTTACTTTATAACCTTGTTCTTTAAGAAGATAAGCAGTTACTGCACTATCAATACCACCACTTAATGCAACCGCTACTTTTTTCACGAAATAAGACCAAATTTGTTTGCAATTTTTTCAAAATGAGGCATGGCTTTTTTAATAACAGTTTCTTCTACACAAAATGCTAAACGAAAATATCCAGGAGTTCCAAAACCACTTCCAGGTACAGCTAATATTCGTTCTGTCTGTAAAGCTTTCACAAAGGCTATATCATCTGGTATAGGTGTTTTAGGAAAAAGATAAAAAGCACCTTTAGGTAAAATAAAAGAAAAGCCTAAATCGGAAAGTCCTTTACACAATAGGTCTCGATTACGTTTATAAAATTCAATATTTACAGAAGTATTTAATAAATGCTTGATAATTCTCTGCATAAGAACAGGTGCATTTACAAAACCTAAAATACGATTAGCTAAAATACAGGCTTCTATTAATTCCTTTTTATAAGTACAATTAGGATGAATAGCTAAATAACCAATCCTTTCTCCAGCCAAAGATAAATCTTTAGAAAAAGATGTAGCTAAAATAGTTTCTGGATAAATTTTAAATATACTAGGAAGCTTAATACCATCATAAATAATTTTTCGATAAGGTTCATCCATAATAAGATAAATAATATTTTTTGTTTTTTTCTTATGTTCTTTAAGTATTATTGCTAACTCTTTAAGAACAGCTTCAGAATAAACTTGACCTGTGGGATTATTAGGAGAATTTAATAATATTGCCTTTGTTTTTAAATTTAATGCTTTATTAATAGCCTCTAAATCTAAATCAAAATTATCCTTTGTTAAGACAACTTTCATTATTCCTCCATGATTATCTATATAAAATCCGTATTCTACAAAAAAAGGGGCAAGTACAATTACTTCATCTCCAGGATTTAAGAGTGCTTTTAAAATTACATTTAAAGCACCAGCTGCACCACAGGTAAGAATAATCTCATTAGCACAAAATTTAATACCATGTTCTTGGCTAAGATATGCAGCAATTGCTTCTCTTGTTTCTAAGAGTCCTGCATTTGGCGTATAGCTATGACTTTTTTCAATCTCTTTTTTTAAAGCTTGATAAAATAAACTGGGTGGTTGCAAATGGGGATTACCTAAACTGAAATCAAAAACATTTTCAGTTCCATATTTTTGTTTTAAATAAGCTCCTTCTTCAAACATTTTTCGGATCCAGGAAGCTTTCTCAATAAATTCTTGCATTTTTTGTGATATGGACATTTTTATTCTCTTATATGAATTTTTACTGTTATATCCATAGTTTTTAAATTCTGTTGTAAAGCTTTTGCAACCCAATCAATAGGGGCTGGTGTAAAATTTACTAAAATAAGAGGAGTTAAAGGACATAGGCTTATTCCCCGTCCTTCAGCTTCCAAAATTACAGTGTTTTCTTGAATTATTGCTCTATATTTCCACCAGGTTAATGGGAATCCAATTATTTTATTAGCAGTATGTGGTGGCCAATACATCCAAATACTTTCTAAAGAATAAGGAGGGTCTTGAAACTCTACTGGAATTGTTAGTTCTTGAAAAGTATCAAGTACTGTTTGATAAACTTCATAAACATTTGGTTTTCTTTCTCCAGAAGGTACCATGATTGTTTTAGTTGTAGTGCATCCTATTAATATAAGAAAAAAAATAACCAATCCTTTTTTCCCCATTTTACCCCCCATATCTCTTATTTTTGAAAGTTTAGTTTTAAACTCAATTATTTGTCAAGTATAAGATATCTCCATACGTTTCTATATAAAAAACTATTTTCTATATTTTCTTCTATTTCTAAAAACATCTCAAAAGGAATAGCAAAAGTAAAAATATTATCTCCAAGTTGTTTTCTAATATTTTTCCTTGCTGAAAGATCCGTTAGTCCCACTACTGCTTTTTGAGGTTTTGAATAACATTCCTTATAAGCACATATTCCGATTGTTTGACATCCTGCAGCCCAAGGAATAGTTACATTATTAAAACTATCTCTTCCATAATTTGCAAGTACAACAAGAGCTGAAAGTTGATGAGGATTAACAGGAAAAACAATCAAAATAGGCTTTTCTTCATCAAGATTAACCTCTTTTAAGGGTTTAAAAATTACATATTCTGTTGGAACTTCTATAATAGGCAAATTTTCTACAAACTTTTTTACTAACTCAGGGTCTTTTAAATATCTCTCTCCTTCTAAAAATTCATCAAGAAATTCTTTTGTGACATAAGGCTTAATTTTTTCTGCCACCTCCTTACCTTTTTCCCAGTTTTTATTTCCTGAGGATAAAAAATAATAAAAACATTCAATCCCTCCTGGAAAATCAAAATATTTGTTTCCAAAACCTAATCCAACACCTCCTCCCCAACATCCGTAAGTTTTTCTATCAAATACAGCAGTTTTTCCCTTAGCCACATTAGCAAAAAGCCACATTACACAACCCCATTTACCTTCCTTAAATTGTAAGGCATTTTGTGGTTTTTTATTTGACCATATCACCGCTACTGGATTAAACATCATATTTAAAGCTTTTGCTATTTTGCTTTCCATCTCTTACTTTTAAAAATAAAATTATTTAATGATTGTAATGAATTTATGATAATAAGACAAGTGATTAAATTTGACATAATATAAATTATCCGAACTAACAATTCTGCTTGACTAAAAGGATTTATTGAAGTAATTTATGAGAGAGTTGAAAAAGGAGGATTTTATGGATATTATTCTGGAGGAAGAAAAAGTAGATAAACTTACATTGCTTTTAAATAAATTAATAAATGAAGGTGGTGCAAGTTATGTTCTTCTAACTGATATGGCTGGTAATTTGATTTGTAAATCAGGGGAAGGTTCTATAGATGCTACTTCATTAGCAGTACTTTCTGCTGCGAATTTTGCAGCAACAAAGGAAATTGCCCGTTTAATAGGAGAAGATGAGTTTTCTCTTTTATTTCATCGTGGTCAAAAGGAAAATATTCATTTTACAAGAATTGATCCAGAAATCTTAATGATTGTGCTTTTTAAACCATATGTTTCTTTAGGGCTTCTTCGGATAAAAATAGAAGGTATAAAAAAAGAAATCCAAAAAATTCTTGGAGAGTAATTATGGCTGTTATTAATTTTAAAGAAAAGCTAATTCAAGTAAAAATTGTTTATTATGGCCCAGGAAGAAGTGGGAAGACAACAAATTTGATTTATATTTATGATAAACTTCAACAAAAATTAAGTGGAAGACCAGCTAGTAGATTAATTACAATAGATACTAGAGGTGATAGAACTCTTTTTTTTGATTTTTTCCCAGTAGATTTAGGTAAAATTTATGGTATGGATTTAAAAATTCAACTTTATACTACACCAGGACAAGTAGTTTATAATACCACTCGTAAATTGGTATTAAAGGGAGTTGATGGTGTTGTTTTTGTAGCTGATTCTTTACCTGCACGTCGTCAAGCAAATATTGAAAGCCTTCAAAATCTTAAAGAAAATTTAGCTCATTATAACTTAAAAATTGAAGACATACCATTAGTTTTTCAATGGAATAAAAGAGATTTGGAAGATGAAGGATTAGTTTTATTGGACATTGAGACATTAGAGGACGATTTAAATAAAGAATTGAAGGCGCCTTCTTTTCCAGCAAGCGCTATAAGGGGGTATAACGTGTTTCAAACTCTTAAACAAATAGCAAAGTTAACTATTAGTTCTGTTATTAGAAAATTTATGTTATCAGAGCAAATAGTAAAAGTTGCAGGAGGTTAAAATTAAGATGGAAGAAAAAGAATTTTCTTTAGAAAAATGGGAACAAGAAATAAATAAAGAGCTTTCTTTTCTTGAAGAAATTTTAGATGAAAAAGAAACTTCTGAAAAGCCATCTCCAACATGGCAAGTTTTGGAAAAGAAATTAAATAATTTTTTAAAGGTAAAAGATAAAAGTTTAGGAGAAGAAATTCTTTCTCAATGTGAAAGTCTTATTTCAAAAACAGATAAATCAACACAGCTTTATCTTCGTCTTATTCAAAACCTTGTTAAAGGGCTTTTAAAATTTGAAAATATTTCTCAATTATTAAATAAAATGGTTGCAAATTTACCACTAATTTTTTCTAATGCTAATCCTACTAAAAAAGAAGATTTAGTTCAAAGTTTTTATTATCAATATCAGACATTAAAAGGAAAGCCTAGTTCTTCTTTAAGAGAAACAAATTTGAAAAAAGAAGAAATAGAAAATTTATTAAAACAAGTTATTGAAAGTGTTGAAGCCAAATTACACGAAATTAACATTAAAGTGGAAGAAAATCAAAGAACTTTGCATCGTTTATTAGTAGGTCCCTCTCCAGAAAAAATTGAGCAAGAAAAGATAGAAGGTATTAAAGAAACACCTGAAAATGAAGAAAAATTTTATATATTGGAAATAGGAGAAAAGAAATTTGCCCTTCCAGCGGAGACAGTGGTAAATGTTTATAAAATCTCTCCTAAAAAGGCAAAAAAATTAACTCAAAAATCTTTAATTAAATTTGGCCAATTAGGGAGTTTTTTTAACCCTATTACTAAAGGGTTAAAAGGAGAATTAAAGAAAGTTAAAAAGAGCCAGTTAAAAAATATGTTCTTGAATGTATTTCAACCTGCTGAAGGTTTGCAAAATAACAATTACAATGGTGCAGTAGTAGTTAAAGTTTCTGATATAGATAGTTATGGTGTAATATTTGTTGATCGTATTCCTTCTTTAGATAAACCTATTTCAGGAAAACTTCTTGAAGATAAAGTAGAGACTCCAGAAGGTACTTATCCATTTTTAAATTTAAAAGCTTTATGGACAGAAAAGCAAATAGAATTAGGTTTAACATAATAAATAACTATGCTTAAAGGAAATATACAAGATGTTTCTGTAGCAAGTGTAGTCCAGCTTTGTTGTCAGGAGAAAAAAAGTGGTTGTTTATCTTTCTATAAAGATGCCATTAAAATTGGTGATATATATTTCCAGGATGGAGAAATTATTGCTGCCCAAATGGATAATTTAAGTGGAGAAAAGGCTTTTTATAAACTTATTAGATTAAAAAGTGGTGAATTTATCTTTCAAAATAATGTTCCCCTTCCACAACGACAAATTAACAATTCTTTTGAATATCTTCTTTTAGAAGCAGCTCGTTATGAAGATGAAATGAAAGGTTACTTAGATAGTATAGTAAAAAAACTTACAAAAATTGTTGGTAAAGTAAAAGAAATAGAAGAGGCATCTCCATTTATTAAAGAAATTTTTTTATTTTTATCTCAATGTGGTTATCTTTTAGAAGCAGGACCTATAGAATGGATCTGGTTAAAAGAAGAAGAAAATATTTCTTTATTTTTAGAAATAAAAGGAGAGATTTTTAAATTTGCCCTACCCTCTCAAACTATTTTAGAAGAGGTTTTCTCACAAATTTCAATAAAGGGGAAATAAATGTTTCTGCCTCGATTTAAAGTGCGTCTTAGCAATCTTCATACATACTATTTAGAAATGCCTAAATTAATTGAATTTTTAAAAAATGATTTATTTACTGGTTATATACAAATTCAAGCAGAAGGAAAGAATCTAATGATTTTTTTAGATACAGGACAGATAATTAATTGTTTAGAAGTTTCAAACAATGATTATCGTAACATTACTTTAGAAGAATTATTAACTAATATAAAAAAAGAAGAATTTGTTCATGTTTTTTATTTACCTGAAAATACTGTATTATTTTGGGCTAATTTATTTACAGGAAAAATCCTCTACCCTGATCTCAGTACTGAATTTACTGATGCAAATCGATTGATTCAAAAACTTAAACGTGAAAATTTAACAGGTTGGATGGAAATTAATCTACCTATGGAAGAAAAAGGAATCATTTATTTTCAAAATGGTGAAATCATAGGTACTTGTTCTTCTTGGAGAAAATGGAATTTTCAAGAAGGTGAAGAATTTCTTCCTGAAATTACAGAAAGAATATCTCAGGCAACATTTGATGTTTATAAATTGACATTAGAAGAAACATTAGAAAATAATCTTACAGTAGAAAATATTCTTTCTTTTTTTCAAGAACTTATATCTGCTTTGGAAGATATTATTGGAGAGAAAGAATTCTTTTTGTTATGGCGCCATAAAGCTATTGAAAAAGCAGAAAAATATCCATTTCTTGATCCATTTGCTAATGAATTTGAATATAAATCAAAAAAGATAATCTATGAAGGTACTGCATCAGAAAAGGAGTTGATAGATGGATTGAAAGAAATATGTGGGGAAATTATTAAAGAAAGAAAATTACAAAAAGAAATTAGCTCCAAAATAAAAGAATTAAAGGAAAAATATAAACTTTTTATTGAAAAAGCTGAATTATTAGAGCTTTTTAAAGTTTAAAATGGAAAAAATAATTGAAAAAATACTTAATTTAGATGGAGTTAAAGGTGTCTGGTTTATTGAAGGTGAGAAAATAATAGAAAGATTAATACTTCCTTTGGACCCTGAAACTTCAAGACGTTTAAAAAGGATTTTCTCTCGATTGTTCTTATTTTTTCAAGAAAGAAATATAAAAAAAGAAATTGGTGTAGTGTTTAAACATGATTATTTGTTTTTTAAACCAACAAATATGGGTTGGTTCACAATATGGATTAAAAGAGAGACAGAAACTTCTTTAGCATTGCTTAGAATGGAAATTGAAGTTATTTTAAGTGAAATTAATAAACAAAAATGGAGTTTATTAAAGAAATTTAAATTTTGGTAAAAAGAAATGGCTGAGATATTAAAAGGAAATATTAGACAAATTAATATACTTGATTTATTAGGATTACTTGTAAAAGCAAAACATACTGGTAGATTGTCTGTTACTACTCCTGAAGGAGAAGGTCTTGTCTTTCTTAATGGAGGAGAAATTTATGCTGCTACTCTTGGAGGGAAAAAAGGATATGAAGCCCTTTTTGACCTTGCTAGACAGACAGAAGGAAACTTTAGCTTTCAAGACAAATTAGTTACTTCTGAAAGACATTTTCATGAAGATACAAATGCCCTTTTAGAAAAGATTGCTGAAGATTTGAAAACATTTACTTCAATAACTTCTGCTTGGAATAAAGTTGTTACCCTCATTCCTAAAGAACAAGAGGTAACTTTATCTCCTAAAGATTGGATAGTAGTAGCTTTAAGTCAAAAAAACTTAACAATTTCTGAAATAGCTCAAGAAGGGGAAGTGGATCCGGTTGAGGTATTGCGTACAGCTAAAAAATTGGAAGAGATGGGTTTGGCAAAACTTCAAGAAAAAGAAAAAGTTACAGAGAAAAAAACACAAAAGGTAATTCCTCCAATTTTTTGGAAAACTTTAAAAGCAGAATTAGCTGCTCTTATAGGACCTATTGCTGAAGCAGTTATTGAAGATGAGATAGATAGTTTGGGTGAAACAAGGGAGTCATTTCCTTATAATAAAATATCAGCACTTATAGACCGGATTTCTCAAGAAATTGACGGTGAGGAAAGGAGGATTACCTTTAAGAAAAAAATGTTAGAGATACTAAAACGAGCATAGGAGGGGACTATGAGTCTTAAAGGAAAATTTGTTCTAATATTTTTAATTATTTCGCTTATTCCATTGCTTCTTGGTGCAGGTGCCAGTTATTATCATCTCAAAAAAATCCATCAATTATTTTTATCTCAAACTGTTTCTAGTTTAAGAGATTTAGGAGAAATCTTAGTGGAGCAAAAAGTTGAAGATATTGTGAGGATGTTAGATTTTTATATCCAAACACAGGTTCGTAAGCGGCCAGGAGAAAAAATTAATTGGGATGAGCTTCAATATGATCCTGTTTTTATTCGAATAGCTGTTCAAACAGTTGGGAAAACAGGATATTCATCTGTACAAAAAATAGAAGATGGAAAAATTTCCATTTTTGCTCATCCTAACCCCAAATTTATTGGAATAGATATAAACACTTTTAAAAAAAGTAATCCAGATTTTTGGCGAATTATTAAAGGCCCAAAGCCTGGTGAACGGTTTAGTAAGGGTTATTATCCTTGGAAAGAACCTAATGGCCGAGTTGAAAATAAATTTACTGTAGTAATGCCTGTTCCTGATACACCTTTAACTGTAGCTGCTACAATATATACTAAAGAGGTCGAAGCACCTTTAAAAAGTTTTGAAAAAAATCTTTTATCATTTCAAAAACAATTTTTATGGCAATTTCTTTTGGGTGGTGCTATTATTGTGATATTAGTTATTGTAATAGCTATTTTATTTGCCTTACACTTAGTTAAACCAATTTTACATCTTACAGATGTAGCAGAAAGAATTAGTTTAGGTGAGTTGAATGTACCTATTGAAATCACTTCTACGGACGAAATAGGTGATTTAGCCGATGCTTTAAGAAGAATGCAAGCAAGCTTAAGAAAGGCAATTCAACGCTTACAAAGAAGACAAAAAATCTAATTTAGGAGAATAAAGTGAAGATAAAATGCTGGCTATTATTGATATTAGCAATAATTTTCAGTATTACTTTTAAAACTCATTCACAGCTAGTTTCAGCCCCTCCAGAATTATTGAGGATTAGAGATTCTGGTTTCGCAAAATTTGGTCCATATAAGTATCCACCAGTAAGTTTTTCGCATGAGCTTCATGCTGGTTTATATAGGGTAAAATGTTCTACTTGTCATCATCTATATGAAAATGGAAAAAATGTATGGACACCTGAGCATGGAGTTCAAGAATGTTCTGATTGTCACGGGAAATCTAAAACAGAACTTACTGTTGCTTATCACATGAAATGTTGGGGATGTCATGAGAGATTGGAAGGAGTATATTTAGAATCGGATGCACCTATTAATCAATGTTTTAGATGTCATCTTAAAAATATTGAAGTAGAAAAAATAAGAATTCATCAAAAGTTGAAAAAAACTAATAAAAAATTGATGGATGCTATAAAACAACTTGAACTAAAAGGATTTTATAAATAAAAAGATGGGCATTTATAATATTTTAGCCGATTTTATAATAAAAAATAAAATGAAGAGGTAGGTTATGATGGAGCAAATTGATTTAAAAAAATTAGAAGAGGCTGCTTTTTCAGCTATAGATGAGCTTTTTTCTGAAGAACCGGAATTGAAAGACGAGCGCATTTTGCGGCTTGAAGAGGCAATTCTTAGTCTAGATTGGGAGTTTACTCACAAAGATTTAAATAATCTAAGGCTTGCTATTCAAGAATTGATTGAAACTTATGATGATAAATTAAACAAAGCCATATTGTCGATGATGGAAAGCATTACTAAATTTTTAATTATATCTAAAGAATTAGCGCCACCTGAGACTCTAACTGTTTTAGGAAAGATAGCTAAAATTTTTAGGGAATTAAATACTTTAAGTTTTCCTGAAAGGGAAAAGAAAGCTAAAGTTAAAGAAGCTTATGCCCTTTTTAATCGCTGGCGAGAAGAAATAACTCAGATAAAGAAGACAAAAGAAGAAAAAGAGAAAAAATATGAAGAACCTCCTAGAGAGATACCTGTGCCAGCTATTACAGAAAGGGCAGTAGTTGAAGTTAAACCAGAGGTACCCTTAGATCTCTCTGAAAAAATGGTTATAGATGAAAAGACTTTTTCTCATTTAAAGGAATTAGTCCAATCTTTAAAAGAAGATTTACAAGCAGAAGGTAAACAAGTTGCTTTTTACTTTCAAAAATTAGAGACAAAAATTTCAGATGTTTTAAAAGAAATTGAACAAATTTATTCACGATTAGTTATTATTGAAGATTTTAAATTGGAATTTGATTTTCTAAAACAAAAACTAATAGAGTTAGAAAATAAATTAAAAGAAGAAAAAATTGAAGTCGTTGAAGCAAAGGAAAAGGCTTCTTTAGAGGAGATAAAAAAAGAAATAGAAGAAATAGAAAAAATATCAGAAGTAAAAGAAGAGGAAGTGAAAGAAGAAGTTATCGCAGAAGAGCCTTTAGAAGAGATGTGGCCATATGTTTTGGTTTTTTCCTTTGGAAATAAATTAATAGCTTTACCAGTAGAAAACATAGCTAATATTTATTCTATTTCTCCTAAAAAAGCACAAAAGCTTAAAGAGAAAGAAAAAATCTATCTTAAAGAGCTTAAATCATTTTGGCGTAAATTAAGAAAAAATATGAAAGGAAACTTAAAGAATTTAAAAGAAAAAGAATTGGAAAAAATGGAAGTGCCTGTGTTGAGCCTTTCCCAAAGTGATGAGGGGTCTTATAATACAGCTGTACTTATAGAATCTGGAGAGAAACATGGTGTTTTATTTCTTGGAAAAATTATATCTAAAAATACATTTTTACCTGAAAAAGGAAAAAAGATTGAAGAAAATGAGATAGAAGCAGAAGTTGAAATTCCAGATAAAGGTATTGCTTATTTGGTAAATCCAAGTTATTTTTTTGAAACTTAATTATGGCGGTTAGAGCAGAAAGAAAAGAATTAGATCAAACCAAATTTAATACACATTTAAAAGAAGCAGAGATATATTATGATCAAGGACTTTATAGAGAAGCAAAGGAAATTTATTTAAAGTTACTTTCTCAATTAGAAAATATGTCCCCTACTCCGCAAATAGACGCTCAAAAACATATGCTTAAAGCAAAAATTGAAGAAATAGAAAGTATGCAACAAAAAACAGAAGAAAATGTGCTTACTTTTCCAACTACTCATGAAAAAGAAAGTTCTTCTGAAATATATGAAAAAGCTCAAGTTTTTAAAGAATTAGGACTTTATAAACAAGCTATTGAAGAGTTTAAAAAGGCTTTATATAAGGGCTATAAAATAGAAGAGTGTATTCATAATGTTATTAACTGTTATGAAGCTCAAGGTAATAAACTTAATGCTATTTCTTTTTTAGAACAGATTTTAAATCATCCTTCTTTTTCTAGATATAGAGAACAAATTAAATATAAGTTAGGTGAATTATATGAAGCTGTAGGAGCTTATGGTAAAGCATTAAATTACTTCAAGAGTATTAAAAATAAAGAGAAATTTCCTGATGTAGAACAGAAAATTAAAAGTTTATCTTTTCGTGCAAGAGGTGGAACACGTTTTGATTATCTTCTTCGAGAGGGCATTATTACTAAAGAAGAATTGGAAGATGCTGTTACTGAATCAAAAAAAGAGAATAAAAGTGTTGAATTTATTCTTATGCAGAAATATGGAGTGCCTAAAGAAGAAATTGGAAAATCTTTATCACTTTTTTTCGGTTGTGAATTTGTTTCTTTTGACCCCAGTATACCTATACCTTTGGATTTAATTAGAGGATTAAAATATCAATATCTTAAACATAATGGCTGGGTACCTTTACGAAGAGAGGAAAATAAAATTATTGTTGCTATTGATAACCCTCATGATCTTTCTAAGTTAGATATTATTAAAACTCTTCTGCAAAGTTCAGACATTGAATTAGTAGTAAGTATTAGAGAAGATATAGAAAATTTTATTGACTATTTTTGGGGGCAAGAAAGCACACCTTCTATTGAAGAACTTGTTGAAACTGTTGAGGAAGTAGCTATTGACGAAGAAGCTGAAGAAGTATCAGAAGCAGATAGTAGGGTTATTCAATTTGTAAATCAAATGATTCTTGATGCATGGCGAAAAAAAGCATCAGATATTCATATAGAACCTTCTCCTTCAGATAAAATTACACGTATTCGGTTTCGTATTGATGGTATTTGTCAACCTTATATTCAAGTGCCTAATGCATTTACAAGGGCTGTTGTTTCAAGAATAAAGATTATGGCTAATCTTGATATTGCAGAAAAAAGATTACCTCAAGATGGTAAAATAAAATTCAAACAAAAAGGTAAAGATCTTTTGGAATTGCGTGTTGCTACTGTTCCAACAGTAGGGGGACTTGAAGATGTAGTGTTAAGATTGCTACATACTGGTACTCCTTTAAAACTTAATGAAATTGGAATGTCTGAAAGAAATTTAAAAAAATTTATTGATATTATTTCTCAACCTTATGGTTTAGTTTTAGTAGTAGGACCAACTGGTTCAGGTAAAACAACTACCCTTCATTCAGCCTTAAGTTATATAAATACTCCTGATAAAAAAATATGGACAGCTGAAGATCCAGTAGAAATTACTCAACCAGGTTTAAGGCAAGTAGAAGTTCGCCCTAAAATAGGTCTTACTTTTGCTCGTATTATGAGGTCATTTCTTAGAGCTGATCCTGATGTGATTATGATTGGTGAGATGCGTGATGAAGAAACTGCTACTATTGGTATAGAAGCTTCTCTTACTGGTCACCTTGTTTTTTCCACACTTCATACTAATAGTGCCCCAGAAACAGTAACAAGACTTTTAGAGATGGGTTTAGATCCTTACAATTTTGCTGATTCTTTACTTGGTGTCCTTGCTCAAAGGTTGATACGCACTCTTTGCAAAAACTGTAAAGAGGCATATCATCCTACTAAAGAAGAATTTGATGAATTAGTTGCTGAATATGGAGAAGAATATTTTGGGCGAGTGGGAGTGAAATATTCAGGTAATTTAATCCTTTATCGACCAAAAGGATGTGATGTATGTGGTGGCACTGGTTATAAAGGAAGAATGGGTATTCATGAATTACTTATTAATGATGATGAAATAAAAGCATTAATAAAGAAAAAAGCTCCTACAGAGGAAATTAGAAAGGTGGCAATTCGTCAAGGTATGACTACTTTAAAACAAGATGGTATTGAAAAGGTGCTTAAAGGATATACTGATTTGAAAGAAGTAAGGCGTGTTTGTATTAAGTAATCTTTATTTCATTTATTTCTCCAATACTTTTTGTATGTTCTATTTTTCTCTTTAAAAATTGATTAATTATCCAAATATTTGTAATAAGATGTGAAGAAATGATAGTTTTAAAACAAGATTGTCCTGATGCAAGACAAAGATAAGGTATAATTTGATCTGCTAAATGTTCTTCTAAACAAACATTTGCTCTATAATAAGTAAAAAAATATTTAAATACTTCTTCTGCTACTTCTTCTGCAGGTTTTCCCTTTGCACCCAATGCAGAAAATCCTGCTTTTATTTTTTCATCAATCCATAAAAAAAGAAAACTTCCCTTCCCTTTTCCTGAAGCTTCAATTTCTTCTTTAGATTTAATTTCTAATCCTATTTCTTTTAAACGAAAGATTAATCTTTCAATTTGTCTTTTCCTCACATGTTCTGGTAAATGAGAAGAAGCAGAAATGGCTTTAAGACATGAAAAATTAGGTGGTTCATTCCAAGATTGAGCTTTTAATTCTTTGGCAGGAAAGACTCTTATAACTATTTCTCCACCACCTTCTGGATACCAACCCCACTGATATAATTTAAGTTCTATTTTAATCCCTATTGAATTAAGCATTGGCGCAAAAACATATTTTAAATAATGAAATGGAGGACTCCAAGGAACATGCGTACCTCCTTTGATTTTTATTTCTGAAGCTTCATTTGCCATACTTAATGGTAAAAGGATACTTTGTAAAACCAAGCTAGTAGAACCTGCTGTGCCAATATCAAAATTGTATTTTCCTGGAAAAATCCCTTTTGGAGAAAATCTTAATTTTTTTGCACCTATTTCTGCTCCATCTACATCTGCATGTGTAATTTTTTGCACCGCCTTTACACAAACAAGATGCTGAGGACGTAATCCTGGTTTTGGTCTTTTTGCTCGAATATTAAAAATTTCAATTGGTTTTTGTAAAATTGCAGATAAAGCAAGACTTGTCCGTAATATCTGTCCCCCACCCTCGCCATAAGAACCATCAATTTTAATCATGTTCGCAACTCTACAATATCTTTGTCTTGCAATATATAATCTTTCTCTACCCTTAAACCATTTAATTTTTTGTTCCAAATACGAGCAAATTTTAGATTAGCAGCAATTTCCCGATGGACCTTTTCAGCAAAATCTAAGATTGTGCTTCCTTTTTTAATAATAAAAGGTTCTTCTAAATCTGGTTTTTTTCCTGGTGCTTTTGAATAAATGCGAATAACATCTAGATGTTGAAAGATTCTTTCAGCAAGCATATTGAGATTAATATTCTTTTCAACAGAAATAGGAATTAATGGTAAATCCAATTCCCAAAAAGATTGAAAAATCTCAAAAACTTCATTTGCTCCAGGTGCGTCTATTTTATTAGCAGCCACAACAGTTTTTTTAAAAAAGAAACCTATTGTTTTTTCTAAAATCTTAATCTTAAGTTCTTCAAGACGTTTTAAAATATTTTCCCATTGATATAATGGATCATCAGTTAAGTCTAACATTATTAACAATAAATCCGCTCGCCGAAGAACATCTCCTACCCAAGGCTCTATATATTCAATTGTTAAAGCAGGCATATCTATTAGTTGAATTTTGATATCTTCAAATGGCATCATTCCCGGTATAGGTATACGCGTTGTAAAGGGATAATCTGCTACTTCTGGGGTGGCTTTAGTTACTTTTCTTATAAAGGCAGATTTACCTACATTAGGAAATCCAACTAATGCTACCTGTCCTGCTCCTTCTTTTTCAATTACATAACTTACACCCTTTTTAGTCTTTTTTTTAGCTTCAATAGCACTTTTAATTTGTGCTAGCTTTCGTCTTAGAGCTGCTCGCAATTTATCAGTACCCTTATGTTTTGGCATAATCATGAGCATTTCTTCAAGGAAAGCCATTTTTTCTTGTAGTGTTTTTGCTTCTCGATATTTTTTTTCAGCAGCGTAATATTGAGGTGGAAGATTGGCAGGCATAATTATTAACTGCTTAAACTACATTCTTTACAACTTACTGGACACTTCCAAACATCAAAAGCAGCTAATATCCTTTTTTCTTTTTCTTTTCTTTCTTCAGAAATAGGATCAAAACGGAATTTAGGTAACATTTCTTTTAATTCATTTTTTGTTGGAATAGCATTTAAATCTTCAGCTATTACTTTACCTGAATATGTATCTAAAACTTCTGTAGCAAAACCATCAGTAATAACAGTTAAAGGGATTGGGTAATTGTCTAAAAGGCGAGCACAAGCAAGGGTAACTTTCTCTCGAGTGATCAAAGCTGTAGGAAAACATTTGATTAAAATAAGTCTTTTTCCTTCTAACCTTATGATATAATCAATAGGAATTACTATCTTCTTTTCATTTGCTATGGTTTCAAATATAATGTTTATTTCTATATCTGACTTATCATATCCTTTTTCTTCAACTAAAAATCTTCCAACCTTTTGTCTTAAACGTTCCATATCAGTATCTGGCAATTTTTTTCCAGTAAAAAAGTCAACAATTTCTTCTGCCATTTTTGACTCCTTAAAAATTTTTAATATTATATAATTTAAATTATGAGATTTAAAGGTCCTATTTGGCTTATGCAGCCTATACCATATTTTGGAGAAAAATTAAACTTAAAAGAATGGATTTGGGAGCCTAAAATTGATGGTTGGAGAATGCAGATAATAAAATATGAAAATAATAAAATAGAATTTTATGGTAGAAGATTAGAGACTAATCCTAATTGGACAAAAAAATTAAATTATCTCATAAATATAGCTAATCAATTTTTACCCAATTATACATTACTTGATGCTGAACTTTACTCTTCTGGAGGGCGAAGGTTTATACCTTCATTATTTGCACAACAGCCAAAAGCAGAGCCTATAATTTTTGTATTTGATATAATTTTTTTAGAAAAAGAATTTTTAGGCAACTTACCTCTTTTGGAAAGAAGAAAATTGCTTAAAAAAATAAAATTTAAAAAACCATTTTACATTATTAAACAAAATAAGATAAAAGAACTTCCAATAGCACTAAAGGAATCTTTATTACAAGGTAATGAGGGTATAGTGATAAAACAAATTTATTCAAAATATCAAATTTCAAAAGATGGCCCAATAGCTACTGAATGGTGGAGGAAAATAAAGAAATAATTATTTTACAAATCTATCCAATATCTTAGCTCCAACCATGTCACCCCATACATTAACAGAAGTCCTTAACATATCTAAAAATCTATCTACTGCAAGTATTATACCTATTCCTTCTATAGGCAATCCTACTGTATTTAAAACTAAAGTCATGGTTACTAATCCAGCACTAGGTATACCTGCTGCTCCAATAGATGCTAAAGTAGCAGTTAAAAAAATCACAATTTGCTGTCCAAAATTTAAGTTTATGCCATAGATGTTGGCAATAAACATGGATGCAACTGCTTCATATAAAGCTGTTCCATCCATATTTATTGTTGCACCAAGAGGTAAAACAAATCCCGCAACTTTTTTACTTATTTTTGCCTTTTCTTCTGCTACCTCAAGAGATATAGGTAAAGTGGCTGAACTTGAGGCAGTTGAAAATGCTACTAATAAAGCCCCTCTTACTTCCATAAAATGAAATAAAGGATTAAATTTTCCTACTAAATATCCTAAAAATCCTAAATTAATTATTGCATGAATTAATAAGCCAACAACTACAGCTAAAATATATTCCCATAATAAAATTATAGGTTTTATTCCTTTTATAGCTACAATATGGGAGACAATAAAAAATACTCCAATAGGAGTTAGTTTTATAATCCATTTTGTAAGTCTTATCATGCTGTCATTTACTCCATCAAAAAAATTATATATTTGTTCTTTCTTTTTTTCATTGATTGTTAAAACGGCTAAACCAAATAGTATAGCAAAAAAGATAATTTGCAAAACTTTACCTTCTACTAAACTTTTTAAAGGATTTTCGGGAAAAATGTTTAAAATTAAATCTGATATTTTAAATTCATGCTCAAATGTGCACATTTTTTTTGTAAATTCTGCTCCTTTACCTGGAGTTAATATGTTAACAATACTCAATCCTGTAATCACTGAAATGCTAGTTGTTGCTAAATAATAAAAAATAGTTTTTCCTCCCAAATCTTTAATATTTTTTAGAGAACCTAAAGAAACAATACTTACAAATACTGAAGCAAATATTAATGGTACAATAACCATTTTAAGAAGAGTAATAAAAATATCACCAATAAATTTAAATTTTGAAATAAATTCTGGAAAAAAGATACCAAGTAAGATACCTACAATTATAGATAATAATGTAAGATTTTCTATTGTTATAAAGCGTTTTATACCCATGTTTTTCTTATAACAAACTTTTTAAATAAGACAAATATTTTACTTTTAAAAGTTTTAATTCAGCAAAAAGCTTGACATTTACAGCTATATTTAGCATTAAGCTTCTGAGATGATAAAACAATGGCGATTTATTCGTTCAGGATTTTGTGACCCTTACACTAATATGGCTATAGATGAGGCTATATTGATAGCACATAGTAAAAAAGAGAATTTACCTACTTTAAGGGTTTATGGCTGGAAACCTCCTGCTTTTTCTATTGGTTATTTTCAAAAAGTTGAGGAAGTATTAGATTTAAATAAATGTAAGAAAAAAGGAATCTTATTTGTCAGAAGAATCACAGGGGGAAAGGCTATTTTTCATTATCAAGAATTAACTTATAGTTTAACTTGCTTTAAAGATGAGATTAATGCCTTTGGTTCAGTAAAAGAAGGTTTTAAAAAGATTTGTTCATTTCTTTTAAATGCTTATAAAAAACTTGGGCTTAATCCACATTTTGCTATAGAAATTAAGCTGCCTGCTTCAGAAAAATCTTTACTTTGTTTCACTTCTTATGAAGATTATGACATTATCATCAATGGGAAAAAATTAGGTGGTAATGCCCAAAAAAGAAAAAAAGATTTAATCTTTCAACATGGTTCTATTCCTTTACAGCTAGAAATAGATGACTTTTTTTCATTCTTGCGTTATAAACCAGAAGGGTTGGAAGAAAAAGTTTGTTCCTTAGAGGATGTTTTAGGGAGAAAAATAAGTTTTACAGAAATAGAAAATATTATTAAAACATCTTTTGAAGAAACTTTTTCAGTAAGATTGGTAGAAGGGGGACTAACTTTTAAAGAACAAGAATTAGCTACTAAATTAAGGGAAGAAAAATATAAAACTTTAGAGTGGAACCTAAAAAGGTGAAAAAGCCAGTTTGGTTGCATAAAAAGATTGATTTAAAAGCATGTTATGCCTTAAATGTCCTTTTAAAGAACTTAAAGTTACATACTATTTGTCAAGAGGCCAATTGTCCTAATATTTCTGAATGTTTTTCTAAAAAGATAGCTACTTTTTTAATCCTAGGAAACATTTGCACAAGAAACTGCCGATTTTGTGCAGTAAAAAAAGGAAAGCCAGGGGTTGTGGATATAGAAGAACCAGAGCGTATAGCAGAAGCAGTCTCTCGGCTTAATTTAAAACATGTAGTTATTACCAGTGTAACTAGAGACGATTTGCCAGATGGAGGGGCTGAACATTTTGCGAAGACCATTTATAGTATCAGAAAAAAAATGAAAAAAATTGTTATTGAGGTCCTTATCCCAGACTTTAAAGGAGAAAAAGAAGCGATAAAAAAGGTAATAGAAGCAAAGCCAGATATTATTGGGCATAATATTGAAACTGTACCAAGATTGTATCCCATTGTGCGTAAAGGTGCAAATTTTTTACGCTCTTTAGAGGTATTAAAAACTGTAAAAGCACTAAGCAATGGTATTTATACTAAATCTGGCATTATGTTGGGTTTAGGAGAAAAAGAGGAAGAAATATTAGAAGTATTTAAAGATCTTCGTAAAGTAAACTGTGATTTTTTGAGCATAGGTCAGTATTTATCCCCTAGTCGAAAGGCATATCCTGTAAAAGAGTATGTACATCCAGATAGATTTGATTATTATAAAGAAAGAGCTTTAGCACTAGGATTTCTTTATGTCGCCAGTGGGCCTTATGTTCGCAGTTCTTATTTGGCAGAAGAGTATTTGGAACATGTAGAGGATAATAAAAAATGAAAAAAGATTTTGATCTTATTGTCATAGGTGCTGGGCCAGGTGGATATACAGCTGCCATTTGTGCTGCTCAATTAGGTGGAAAGGTAGCTATTATTGAAAAAGGCGATTTAGGAGGTACTTGTTTAAATAAAGGATGTATTCCGACAAAGTCGCTAATTGCCAGTATTCATATTTTAGATTGTATCAGGAAGGCAAAGGAGTTTGGAATTGTTATTGAAAAGGAAAAGATTGATTTTGCTAATGTAATAACCAGAAAGGAAAGAATAGTAAAACAGTTAAGAAATGGAGTTAATTATCTCCTTAAAAGTTATGGTATAGAGGTAATAAAAGGCAATGCATACTTTATTTCTTCTTCTGAAGTAAAAGTGAAGGATGAAATATTTAGATTTAAAAAATGTATTATTGCCACTGGTTCCATTCCATCTGCAATCCCAGGAATTGAGATAGATGGTGAAAATATAATGACAAGTGATGAGCTTCTTGAAATTAAGGAAATACCTTTTTCTCTCCTTATTATTGGAGGCGGAGTGATAGGATTAGAATTTGCTTGTATTTTTCAATCTTTGGGGACTAAAGTAACCATTGTTGAGGTATTACCTTATATTCTTCCTGGTGAAGATAGGGAGATTTCTCAAACATTAGAAAGAATTTTAAAGAAAAAAGGCATTGATATTAAAACTAATACTACTGTAAGGGAAATAAACTATGCTGATAAAGGGCTAGAGATAGTTTTGGAGTCATCTAATGGTTTGAGTAGGCTTTTAGTAGAAAAGGTACTTGTGGCTACAGGGAGAAGACCTTGTATTGAAGGATTGGGTTTAGAAAATGCAGGTATTGTTTGTGAAAATAATAAAATAATCGTAAATAAAAAAATGGAAACAAATATAAAAAATATATATGCCATTGGAGATGTAATAGGTGCTCCTTTTTTAGCTCATAAGGCATATGCTGAGGCTATGGTAGCAGCAAAAAATGTAATGGGAGGAGAAACCATTATTGATTATAAAGCTATTCCGCGTTGCATATTCACTATTCCTGAGGTGGCTAGTGTAGGTTTAACTGAAGAGCAGGCAAAAGAAAAAGGATATAAAATTAAAATAGGAAAATTTCCCTTTATGGCTAATGGGAAGGCTGTTACTTTGGGAGAGATAAATGGATTTGTTAAGGTTATTGTTGATAAAGATAGTGACATTATACTTGGTATTCATATTTTAGGTGTTCAAGCAACTGAGATGATAACACAGGCAGCTTTAGCAATCGATTTAGAATGCACTACAGAAAAACTAATCAGAATAATTTATCCACATCCAACTTTAAGCGAAACAATATTTCAGGCTGTTCTTGATGTTCATAAAAAAGCGACAGATTTGCCCAAAATTAGTTAAATTTATATCCCCATCTTTTCCTTCGTCTATGTTGACAATGCCATGGCCAACCGTTGACTAATTTTCCTTTAAGAAAAAGATTGAGTACTTCTTGCCATTCACCACTAACCCAAGAAATAATTTTAATGCCATGCCAGGTTAAAACTCGCATCCAAAAACAAGGGATAGCGCCACAGATCAAGACATCAACTGCCATGGAACGAATTTGGTTGATTATGCTTAAAGGATTTTGCCAAGAGAGTGTTATTTCTTTTTGTTTTAATAATTTTCCATTTTCTACCTCTAAAATTAACATTTTTAAAGCACAATCAAATCGAGGTGCTACCCGATTCCCAAAAACAGGAATACCTACAATAGTTTTTTTATAATAAACCATAGCGTTTCATTTTTCGCCAAAGTGTGCTTTTATCAATGCCCAGCTCTTGAGCAGCTCGCCCTCGATGTCCTCTATGTTTTTGAAGAGCTGTTTTAATAGCTTTTATTTCTAAAGCTTCTAAAGAAAGCTCCTTTTCTGTAGGAATTTGTACAGGCTTACGAACAGTTTCTATTACTTCTTTAGGAAGATGTTCTAATTGAATAACAGAACCACGACAAAGGATAAAAGCATGTTCAATGATATTTTCTAATTCTCTCACATTTCCAGGAAATTCATACTTCATGAGAAATTCAAGTACTTCATCAGAAACGCCAATAATATTTTTATTCATTTTGGCATTAAGGCGATGGATAAAGTGATCAATCAATAAAGGGATATCTTCACGGCGCTTAGAAAGTGGTGGAAGTTCTATTTTAATTACATTGATGCGATAATATAAATCTTCCCTAAATCGCCCTTCAGCTACTAATTTTGCTAAGTCTTTATTAGTAGCACAAATAACACGTACATCTACTTTTACTGATTTTGTTGCTCCCAATGGTTCAAATTCCTTTTCTTGCAACACTCTAAGTAGTTTTACTTGCATTGCTGGAGAAATATCTCCTATTTCATCCAAAAATATGGTACCTTTATGGGCTAAGGCAAAGCGTCCTGGTTTATCATGTTTGGCATCAGTAAATGCCCCCTTTACATAACCAAAGAGCTCAGATTCTAATAAAGTATCAGGTAAAGCAGCACAATTTACTACTACATAAGGACCATGATGACGGGGACTTAAGTTATGTATAGCTTTAGCAAATAATTCCTTTCCTGAGCCACTTGGTCCTTGGATTAAAACTGTGGCATCACTTTCAGCAATATAAGGAAGAACTTCAAAAATTTTTTGAATTTCATGACTTTTACTAATAATATCTTCAAATGTATATTTTTTTGTAATTTCTCTTTTTAATTCTTCTACAGCAGAAAGGTCTCTAAATGTTTCTACACCTCCTACAACTTTACCTTTTTCATCTCGCAATACAGCAGTGCTGATACTTAAAGGTATTTTTCTGCCCTCGCGATTTATAATATTTATTGGAAGATCAATAACAGGTTTTCCAGTTTTTATAGTTTTTTTTAAAGCACAATCAGTCTGACATATATTGGCATGAAAAACTTCATAACAAGGACGCCCTAAGGCTTCTTCTTTAGAAACACCAGTAATTTTTTCAGCAGCATGGTTAAAATATGTAATTTGCCATTCTTTATTTACAGCAAAAACACCTTCACTAATACTATCTAAAATAATTTCAAAAAAAGACCTTGCTTCTTTTACTCCTTCCATTTCTGTCAAAGTGATTTTTTCTCGCAGCATCTTTTAGGGTCAGCGCATGGATTAGATTTACCACAACAAGAATCACTACGTTTATAATCAGTGGCATAAAAACCGCTACCTTTTAAAATAAAACCTGTCCCACCTGTAATAACCCTTTTGACAGGACCACCACATTTAGGACATATATTTAAAGGTGCATCAGTAATTTTTTGTTCTTTTTCAAAAACAAAACCACAATTGTGACATTGATAAGTATATGTTGGCATTTTTTCTCACCTCCTTTATTTTTTCACTTTATTGCTCCAAATAGGGTCTTGGCCAAATTTATCCCACCACCACCATTCTGTGCCTACCATATTTCTACGAAAAGTTTCTAAATCAAAACTATATTTATAACGTCGACAATAACTAGTAATAATCTCATATGCTCGATTAATTTCAGCCATTTTTTTATGGGCTACTTCTTTATTACACCGGTCTGGGTGCCATTCTTTTATTTTACGCCTATAAGCCTGTTTTATCTCAGCTTGTGTTGCCCGTAATGGTATACCTAAAACTTCTCTAGCCCATGTTAAATCTTCATAGGTAAATTCTTTTTTGTCCATATAAATGTTTATAAATCTTTTCCCACATCTGAGCAACTAAAGATGTCACAGATGCTTTAATTTCAATTACTGTTTTTGCTTGGACTACTGCTTCAGTCACTTTTGGATCAAAGGGAATTTTTCCAACCAAAGTAATTTGATTTTTTTTACAAAATGTTTCTATCTTTTCACTAAATGTAGGATTTAAATCAAACTTGTTAATACAAGCCAAACAAGGAATGCCAAAGTGTTTAAATGCTAATTGCCAAACTCGCTCCAAATCATGGAGACCCGAGGGGCTAGGTTCTGTTACAATCATTACTACACTTGCCCCAGTTACACTTGCAATGACTGGGCAACCAACACCTGGGGGGCCATCCACAATAATTAAGTCATAACCACGATCTTCAGCAATAATTTTAGCCTGTTGACGTACAAGAGTAGCTAAAAGTCCTGAATTTTCTTGACCAATATCTAACTGGGCATGTACCATTGGTCCAAAACGTGTTTCAGATATAAACCATTTTCCACAGGTACGTTGAGGAAAATTTATCGCTTCTTGTGGACAAAAATGGACGCAAACACCACAACCTTCACAGTCTATAGGATTAATTTCAAATTCTTCATTAATAGCATGAAAACGGCAGAGCTCTCTACATTCTCCACATTGAATACATTTCTCTTTATCAATGATAGCATAATGGCCACCTTTAAAAGGTTCCTCATGTTTAATTTGTGGAGAAAGAATGAGATGTAAGTCAGGGGCATCTACATCTGTATCTGCAATGACTTTATCTTTTGCTAAGGACGCAAAGGCTGCAGTTAACGTAGTTTTTCCCGTCCCTCCTTTCCCACTAATAATAACAAGCTCTTTCATTTATAACCTCAATGTGTACCGTAGATGATTTGCACTTTATCTCCAATTTGCTTTTCTAAAACTTCTTTAATTTGAGGGAAAAAGGGGCAAGGGTAATATTTTGATCCTGGATGTTTGCCAACAATACAAGAAGAAAGAACGATTGCTTCTGCTCCTTTTTCTATCATTTTTTCTGCCCGTGGTAAAATTTCTTTTCCAGGACAACCACCACAGGTTACATGTCCGATCACCTCCACTGGCCCTATTTTTTCAAATCCTCCTTTTCCTTCCTTTGCCATTCTAAAACAAGCAGTGCCAGGACACATTGCTTCTGTACCCAAACACCTAATTATACCTGCCTTTTTCATAATTTATCCCCACTTATGGTTTTTATTTTTGTCCACAAGTTTAAAAAACGATCATGCCAAAAGGTTTTTCTCACTAACAATTCACCTTTGGCATAATCTTCAGCAATTTTTTTATCAAATGGGATAGTCATAAGAATAGGGATATTTTCTTTTTCACAATAATCAAATACCCTTTCATCACCTAAATCAGCTCGATTTATTATCACACCCAAAGGAATGTTTAATATGCGCGCTACTCCCACTGCTAATTTTAGGTCATAAAGACCAAAAGGAGTAGGTTCTGTTACTAAGATTGCCATATCTACTCCTTTTAAAGCAGCAATAACAGGACATGAAGTACCAGGTGGAGCGTCTATAACAGCTACTTTATTAGGTTTAATTTCTTTTTTTACTCTTTCAATTAAAGGCACAGCTTGAGCTTCACCAATCTTTAAATACCCATGGACAAATTCAACCTCTTTAGCTATTCCTTTTTCTAATTTGCCTATTTCTTTTGATGTTTCAAAAATAGCCTCTTTTGGACAAATTAATTTACAACCACCGCAACTATGGCAAAGTTCAGGAAATATAAGTACATTTTTTCCTAAAACAGCAATGGCATTGAATTGGCAAAAATCAGCACATTTACGGCAAAAATCGCATTTTTCCAAGTCAACCTTTGGTACAGGTACAGAAACAATTTCAGAATATTCAATCTTTGGTTTTAAAAACAGATGTCCATTTGGCTCTTCCACATCACAGTCCACATACTGAGCAACTTTACCTAAAACTGCTGCTAAATTAGTAGCAATTGTAGTCTTCCCTGTTCCTCCTTTCCCGCTGGCAATACATATGCGCATTTTTTCCTATTCACCCATCATCTGAGTGCCACATTTAGGACAAGAAATTTGTCTACAAGGTACACCTCTTTGATGAGGTACCCTTGTACCACAATTTGGGCATACACAGTGAGTAGGAGGCCCTCCTCCTTGACCCTTACCTTTTCCTCTACCTTGTCCACCACCTCTACCTTGTCCTTTACCTCTTCCATTTGGCATCTTTTTCTCCTTTCATTTTTTAATGATTACATATATTTTCACCAACTTCTAATGTGCCTGCCAGATATTGTTTTACTACTTCCTCTACTGGCATTTCAGGTGCTCCTACTACTACCTGAATGCCATATTGATTAAAGAACTGCTGAGCACGCATTCCCATACCACCACAAATGATTACATCTACCTGAAGTTCATGCATCCAAGCTGGCAGAATTCCAGGTTCATGGGGAGGTGGTATGAGATAGTTAATACTTTCTATCTTACCATTTATAACATCAATGATGGCAAATTCAGGGGCATGTCCAAAATGGGCACAAAGATGCCCATTATTGGCAGGGATAGCTATACGCATTATTCACCTCCCAATTCACCAGAAATAAATTTTTGTACTAATTCTTCTGGTGTTAATTCTGGGACATCTAATAGTACCCCTACTCCATTTTTATAAAATACATACTTTGCTTTTTCTTTCATGCATTTTGTTATTACAAGATCAGCTCCCAAATGTACTAATGCCATAGGTACAACTGCTATGTCTTTTTCTGCTGGTACCATTTTTTCTATCTTTTTAATTCCTCCATCTTTTACATGTATCATAGCCAACTCGTCACATTCTGTGAGAAAATCAGCACGTCTTCCATCCTTTAAAGGAATAGCCACTTTATATTCCTTTCTAGCTCTAATTTCAGCAAGGGATACAGGTTTTACTTCCATTTGCTTTAATTGGTCTACTACATTTGCAGCAATTTTGCTAAATGCCTTGATATAGGGATTGTCTTGATTTTGCATATATTCCAATAATTTTCCTTCATCTCCTGCTTCTACTACGCTTAAATCCACAGGCAATTTGCCTAAGAATGGAATACGAGCAATTTCAGCTGTTTTTTCTCCTCCTCCGGTTTTAAAAATATTTATTTCCTTACCACAATGTGGACAAACAAAACCACTCATATTTTCAATTAATCCAACGATATCCATTTGCACATGTTTGCAAAAAGAAATAGACTTACGAATATCAGCTAAGGCTACCTCTTGAGGTGTAGCTACAATAATAGCCTTAGCATCAGGAATTAAATGTGCAACAGAAAGTGGTTCATCACCTGTGCCTGGAGGAGAATCAATGACAAGATAATTTAATTCTCCCCACTCTACATCTGCTAAAAATTGTCGAATAGCTGAATGTTTTAAAGGGCCTCTCCAAATTACTGCTCGATCTTTATCTTCATCTGCCATAAAACATTCAATAGAAACTACTTCTAAATTTGGCATAAGCTTTTTAGGCAATATCTTTTGCTCTGTAATTTCTAATAAATCTTTAATACCTAAAAGGTGTGGAATACTAGGGCCATGTAAATCTATATCTAAAAGGCCTACTTTATACCCTTTTTGTGCTAAAGCAATGGCTAAACACGTAGCTACTGTACTTTTTCCTACTCCTCCTTTTCCACTCATAACAATAATTTTATGCTTTATACGAGATAATGTTGGTTTTAAAAGTTGTTCTTCATCTATCTTACATACATCCTTGCTTGTACAAGTTTGACACTTTTCCTTTTCTGCCATTTTTTATCCTCCTTCAAACAAATTTTTAAAAGCAATTTATGTGCCAAATAATAATTTATAAGTATTTTCATAAATTAAAACATTGCATATGGCAATAATAATTGCATATTGCAATCATGGTATAAAAGCATATTTTTGCATTTTTTTTGGAACATACCATTTAATAAAATTATAACTAATGCCTGCAGGTGCTGGCTTAATACCATGAAAGCGGGCATGGATAATAGGTAAAGCTTCTGGTACATAAAGAAAAGTATAAGGTTGTTCTTCGGCAAGGATTTCTTGAATGCGAAAATAGTATTTCTTTCTTTCTTCCAAATCAAAAGTATGGCGTGCTTTTTCTATCAATTCATCTACTTCAACATTATGATAACCAATAAAATTTAAACCACCAAGTACATCTTTGGAAGAATGCCAAACATCATATAAATCTGGTTCAGGTGGAATAGTCCAACCAAGAATGGTAGCTTCAAAACGACGTTTATTAATAAATTCTTTGATAAAAGCTGCCCACTCAATCACTCGAATTTTTACTTTAATACCTATTTTAGCTAATCTATATTGAATAATTTGTGCAGCATTTAAACGATTTAAATTACCTTGATTAGTAATAATAGTAAAGGAAAATGGATGACCATCTTTATCTAATATTCCATCTCCATCTGTATCTTCCCAGCCAGCTTTTTTTAATAATTCCTTTGCTTTTTCTGGATTATATGGATAACGTTTTACATTAGGATTATAAGCCCACATATCAGGCTTATAAGGTCCTGTGGCTATTACTCCTAAACCAAGTAGCACTCCCTCTATAATCTCTTTTTTATTTATGGCATAACTTAAAGCTTGACGTACCCTTTTATCTTTAAAGAAAGGATGACGCAAGTTATAACCAAGATAAGTATAACTGGCAGAAAGATACCTATATTTTTTAAAGTGCTTTTTAAACCACTCTGTTTCTGTTTGTCTTCTATACTGCAAAGGTGTTAATCCCATATAATCAATTCCACCAGCTTTTAATTCCAAAAACATGGTCGCCATATCTGGAATCACACGAGTAATATGCCAGTTAATATAAGGACGTCCTTCAAAATAATCAGGATTATATTCTAAAACAATTTTTTGTCCACTTATCCATTCCTTAAATCTATAAGGACCTGTGCCAATAGGATGGCGAATAAGTGAGCTTTTAGTAATGTCTTTACCTTCTAATAGATGTTTAGGAAGAATAGAAATAGTCCAACTAGCAAGACCAGGGGCAAAAGGCTGTTTATAATGGACACAAAAAGTATGTTTATCTAAAACTTCAGCCTTTGCTATTTCAAAAAAATCACTTGCATAAGGGGTAGGTGTATTTGGATCCACCATAAGTTTATAGGTAAAAAGTACATCATCTGCTGTAAGAGGATGGCCATCGTGCCACTTTACTCCTGAACGCAAATGAAAGGTAATTTTTAAACCATCAGAAGAAACTTCCCAAGATTTTGCCAAATCTCCAGTAATTTTTAAATTTTTATCATATTTAAGAAGACCATTATATATTAAGCTTGCAATATCATGAGAAGCACTATCAGAAGCTAAAATAGGGATTAAATTACTTGCTTCGCCAATAGAGCCAACAATAATAGCATCACCATAAGGCAAATTTTCACTCCAGCCAGGTTTTTCCAAATAAAATACAATTATTGACAAAATCAAAAATATCATGGCTAAATAAATAAGATGTATTATTTTATAATCATTTGCATCATCTTTGTAGTGTCAAGTTGCACACTTGTCAAGGTGGCTACTTTTCCAGCTAAAATAGCAGTGAAAACAGTGGAAATTACTGGAAAAGCAACTTGGAAATTGGTTACAGCCCCTTTACCTGAAAGTGAGCTTGAAGGAATTGCTTCTTGGTATGGTTCTGAATTTCATGGTCGTCGTACTGCCAGTGGAGAAATTTACAATATGTATGATTACACTGCTGCTCATAAAACTTTGCCACTTGGGACTTATGTTAAGGTAATAAATTTAGAAAATGGAAAAAGTGTAATTGTTCGTATAAATGACCGTGGTCCTTTTAAAAAAGGAAGAATTATTGACTTATCTTATGCTGCTGCTAAAAAAATTGGTATAATTGAAAAGGGTACTGCTAGAGTAAGATTAGAAATTATAAGCAAACCTTGATAAAATTATTTTATTGGAAAATGAATAACTTCCATTTTTGCTTCTTTTAACATTGTTTGTGAAAGCTCATCAGGATATCCCTTTGCATAATAAATCTTTTTTATTCCAGCATTAATGAGCATTTTTGTACAGATAACACAAGGATGATGGGTGCAATAAATAGTTGCTCCTTTAATAGAAACACCATGATAAGCAGCCTGAATGATGGCATTTTGTTCGGCATGAAGACCACGACAGAGCTCATGCTTTTCACCAGAAGGAATACCTATTTTTTCTCGCAAGCATCCAATATCTAAACAATGAGCAAGCCCAGCAGGTGCACCATTATAACCTGTTGAAAGAATTCTTTTATCTTTCACAATCACTGCACCTACCTTACGTCGCAGACATGTAGAACGTTGCGCAACCATAAAGGCAATTTTCATGAAGTATTCATCCCAAGTAGGTCTTGACATTTTAATAGATGCGCCAGGCAAAGAGAGGAAACTGAGCGCAGAATTCTTTTACCTCCTTTCTTAATTGATTAATAACTTTTTCATTATTAATATTTGTTAAAATTTTTATAATAAATTCACCGATAATTTCCATTTCTTTTTCTTTCATACCTCTAGTAGTTACAGCAGGTGTACCAATCCGAATACCACTTGTGATAAAAGGACTTTTAGTATCAAAAGGAATAGTGTTTTTATTTACAGTAATTCCAGCTGCATCTAAAGCTTTTTCTGCATCTTTGCCAGTAATGCCTTTATCAGTCAAATCTACTAAAAATAGATGATTGTCTGTACCCCCTGAAACTAAACGATAGCCTGCGTTTTTCAAAATTTCTGCCAATTTTTTGGCATTAGCTATTACTTGTTTTTGATATTCTTTAAAACTTTCTGTCAAAGCTTCTTTAAAAGCTAAAGCTTTAGCAGCAATAATATGCATCATTGGTCCACCCTGAATACCTGGAAAGGTTGTTTTATTAATTATCTTAGCAAATTCTTCTTTTGCTAAAATAAAAGCACCTCTTGGACCACGCATAGTTTTATGAGTAGTGGAGGTAATAAAGTGAGCATAAGGTATAGGTGAAGGGTGAAGTCCAGCAGCAATAAGACCAGCAATATGAGCCATATCTACCATGAGATAAGCCCCTACTTCATCAGCAATTTCTCTAAATTTTTTAAAATCTATTATTCTAGGATAAGCGCTTGCTCCAGCCAAAATGAGCTTTGGCTTATGTTTTAAAGCTAATTGTCTTACTTCTTCATAATCAATAGTTTCTGTTTCTCTAGAAACTCCATAAAAAACTATATTATAAAGCTGTCCAGAAAAATTTACTGGACTGCCATGGCTTAAATGCCCACCATGAGGCAAACTCATACTTAAAATGGTATCTCCTGGCTTTAAAACAGCAAAATAAACAGCCATATTAGCTTGAGTACCAGAATGAGGTTGGACATTGGCATAATCAGCACCAAAAATTTTTTTTACCCTTTCAATAGCAAGAGTTTCAGCAATATCTACATACTCACATCCACCATAATAACGTCTTCCAGGATAACCTTCAGCGTATTTATGTGTCATCACACTAGCCATAACCTGTCTTACCCAAGGGCTGGCAATATTTTCTGAAGCTATAAGTTCTAACTTATATTTTTGTCTGTTTATTTCTCCTTCAAGACCTTCTACTAATTCAGGGTCAAATCGTTTTAAATAGCTATAATCATCAAGAGCACAATATTCATTATCAATCTGATTAATTCTTCGAGCATGGCGACCACCAGCAAATTGTGTTTCAAGCCAAGTATTTAAAATTTCTAAAGCATGATTTTGATCAACATCTCTCTCTCCTAATACTAAAATATTGGCATCATTGTGTTCTCGACTTGCTTTGGCTAAGAAACAGTTATTACATAAAGCAGCTCTTACTCCTGGTAAACGATTGGCAACAATACTCATCCCAATGCCACTGCCACAGACAAGAATACCACGGTCACATTCTTGACTAGCTACTGCCCTAGCCACAGCCCAAGCAAAATAAGGATAATCTACTGATTCTTCTGATTGTGTACCTACATCCTTTATTTCATAGCCACGTTCAAGTAAGATGTTTTTTAAAAATTCTTTAAGTTTAAAACCAGCGTGGTCAGAACCAATAGCAATTTTTTGCATTATATACTCCTATTCTTGATACTTTTTAAAAAGCAGGACCGCATTAGTTCCACCAAAACCAAAGGAGTTAGACATAGCTATTTTTGGATTGGCCTTTCTAGCTTTATTAGGCACATAATCCAAATCACATTCAGGATCTGGATTTTCATAATTAATAGTAGGAGGAATAATACCAGTATAAAGTGAAAGAACAGTAAAAACAGCTTCTACCCCTCCTGCACCTCCTAAAAGATGACCAATCATAGATTTAGTAGAACTTATAGCTAATTTATAAGCATGTTCTTTAAATACAGCCTTTATAGCCTTTGTTTCAGATACATCATTTAATGGTGTTGAAGTGCCATGAGCATTGATATAATCCACTTCTTCTGGAACAATACCAGCATCTTTTAATGCATTTTCCATACATAATACTGCCCCCTCTCCTTCTGGTGGTGGGGCAGTAATATGGTAAGCATCACTAGTTGCTCCATAACCAATGAGTTCAGCATAAATTTTTGCTCCTCTTTTTAAAGCATGATTTAATTCCTCTAACACTAAAATACCTGCCCCTTCACCTACAACAAATCCATCTCTTTCCTTATCAAATGGTCTTGAAGCTTTCTCTGGTTCATCATTTCTAGTAGAGAGTGCCTTCATAGCACAAAAGCCAGCAATACAGAGAGGAGCAATGGTTGCTTCTGTACCTCCTACTACCATTACATCGGCTAATCCCATTTTTATATAACGAAAACCTTCACCAATAGCATGAGCTCCAGCAGCACAAGCAGTAGTGGTAGAAATATTTGGCCCTTTAAGACCATATTCAATAGAAATGAATCCAGCAGCCATATTAGTAATAATCATGGGTACAAAAAAAGGAGAAATTCGATTTGGTCCTCTTTCTAAAAGAATCTTATGATAATGCTCAATATAAGGCAATCCTCCCAAACCACATCCTATAATAGCGCCTGCGCGGGGTGCAAGTTCCTCATCTATTTTTAACTGAGCCATTTCCATAGCCATACGAGCAGCAGCTAAGGCATATTGAATAAAGAGATCCATGCGCTTTATTTGCTTTTTTGAAATAAAGTCTTCTGGATTAAATCCTTTTACCTCACCTGCAATTCGGCTATCATAACCTGAAGCATCAAAGCGCGTAATTTCTCCTATACCAGATTTTCCAGCACAAATAGCTTCCCAAGTTTCTTCAACTCCAATTCCTACAGGAGTTACTAGTCCTAATCCCGTGACCACTACCCGACGCAATGTTTCCTCCTATTCTTCTATGTGTTCCTGAATGTAATCAATAGCATCTTGAACTGTGCGAATCTTTTCTGCTTCCTCATCCGGTACTTCCACTCCAAATTCCTCTTCAATAGCCATTATTAACTCTACTAGATCCAAAGAATCAGCTCCAAGATCCTCCACAAAAGAAGCTCCAGGTACTACTTCTTCAGGATTTACCCCTAATTGATTAGCAATAATCTCTTTTACCCTCTCTTCAATATTTGCCATTTTTTCACCTCCTTAAGAATTTACATATACATACCACCATTAACGTGGATGACCTGGCCTGTAATGTAACTAGCAGCATCAGAAACTAAAAAAGCTACTACTTCTGCAACTTCTTCTGGCTTACCAAATCTACCTAATGGAATCATGCTTAGCATGTGTTCTTTTATTTTTTCTGGTAAATTCGCTGTCATATCTGTTTCAATAAAACCAGGGGCAACAGCATTTACTGTAATTCCTTTTGGAGCCAATTCTCTAGCAAGTGCTTTAGTGAAACCAATTAGTCCTGCTTTAGCAGCAACATAATTTGTTTGTCCAATATTACCTATAAAAGCTACAACAGAAGTGATATTTACAATCCGACCATAATTTTGTTTAAGCATAGTCTTAACAACTGCTTTTGTGCAATTAAATGCCCCTTTTAAATTAACAGCCAACACTCTTTCCCAATCTTTTTCCTTCATACGCAAGAAAAGACTATCTTTTGTTATTCCAGCATTGTTGATGAGATAATCTATCCTGCCAAACTTATCAAGTATTTTTTTAAAAAAATTTTGCGTTGCCTCAAAATCAGCTACATCAAATTGATAAGCAAATGCCTCCCCTCCTTTATTTAAAATCTCCTTTACCACTTTTTCTGCTGCCTCTACATTCTTAACACAAGTAATTATTACCTTTGTATTATCTTTTGCTAAGCGAAAAGCTATAGCTCGACCTATCCCCCTTGAACCTCCTGTTATAACAGCTATTTTTTGCATTAGTCTATTCCCCTTGCTTTTTTAATTTCTTTAATAAGTGCAGGGATAACTTCAAATAAATCTCCTATAATACCATAATTGGCTATATTAAATATTGGCGCTTCTGGATCTTTATTGATAGCAATAATTGTCTTTGCTGACCGAATGCCTACAAGATGTTGAATAGCTCCAGAAATACCACAAGCAATATATAATTTTGGACTTACTATTAAACCTGTCTGGCCAATTTGACATCGAGGAGGGAGCCAACCAGCATCCACCACAGCTCGACTAGCACCAATTTGAGCATTTAAAAGAGTAGCCAGTTCTTCTATTAATTTTAAATTTTCTGGTCCTTTTATTCCCCTTCCTACACCAATAATAATATCAGCTTCAGTTAAATTTGGCCCTTTAACTTCTGTTTTTACAAAAGAAATTATTTCTGGCATATGAGGAATTTTTTCCTCATTTATTGGAAAATTTATAATTTTACCTTTATGATTAGAAATAGGTTTAGGTCGTGGTAGAATATGAGGTCTAACAGTAGCCATTTGCGGACGATGTTCAGGACAAGCAATTGTAGCCATAATATTTCCACCAAAGGCTGGTCTTGTTTGAAGAAGTAATCTTTTTTTTATATCCACATCTAAATCTGTACAATCAGCTGTTAAGCCTGTTTCCAAACTAGCTGCAATTTGAGGGATAAGAGAGCGTCCTCGAGAAGTAGCCCCAGCTAAAAATATATTAGGACAGTGATTTTTTAAAATTTCAATTAATACTGTACCATATCGTTTTTCATTAAATATAGATAAACTAGGATGTTCAGCTACATAGACAATATCAGCACCATAGTTTATTAATGTTTGAGCTAAATGACTTATTTTATCTCCAATGAGAATGGCAATTAGTTTCTCTCCAAGTTTATCTGCTAATTCCCTTCCTTTACCCATTAACTCATAGACTACTGTTGCCAATTCTCCATCTTTTGTTTCAGCATAGATCCAGATATCTTTTGCTTTAATCGCAGGTTTTTTCTTTATTTTTTCAGGTAAAGAAATAGCACCTTCTTTACAAGCCTTTACACAAAGACCACACAAGCGACATTCTTCATTAACTACTGGAAACTTATCCTTTAAAACAATAGCACCAAAAGGACAGACATCTACACAATCACCACAACCTGTGCATTTTTCCTTATCTAACAAAAGTTCCATTTTTATTTCAAAATATTATCTATTTTTTCCCAAAGTATCTTAACTTGCTCTTCTAAAGAACCTGAAATAATTTCTTTCCTTTCTCGCAATGGAGGACTGAAGATTTTCAATACTCTAGTAGGAGAACCAGAAATTCCAATTTTTTCTTCTTTTGCTTCAATATCTTTAGCTGTCCAAATAGGGATTTGGAGTTTTTTAGCTCGCATTTTTCCCCTTATTGAAGGTACTCGAGGTTCACCGATTTCCTTAACAATAGTCAAAAGTGCTGGTAAAGTAATCTGAATTATCTGATAACCATCATCTAAATCTCTTTCCACAATAAGACTATTTTCCTTTAACTCAATCTTACGCACATAAGTGACATAAGGTAGATTAAGCCTTTGGGCAAGTTCTGGTCCCACTTGAGCTGTATCACCATCAATAGCTTGTTTTCCACAAAAAATAATATCGTAATGTCCTATTTTTTTAATTGCCTGAGCTAAAGTATAACTTGTAGCTAGAGTATCAGCACCTGCAAATGCTCTATCACTAAGCAAAATTGCCTCATCTGCTCCATAAGAAATAGCCTCTCTTAATGCCTCTTCTGCTTGAGGAGGCCCCATACTCAAAAGGATGATTTTTCCCCCATAACGTTCTTTCATCTGTAAAGCAGCTTCTAAAGCATAGAGGTCATAAGGATTGATAATGCTTTTTACTCCTTCACGAATTAAAGTACCTGTTTCAGGATTAATTTTTACTCCTTCAATTTCAGGTACCTGTTTTATACAAACAATATATTTCATTTTTGTTTCCCATATTCTTTATTTAAAATCTGAGCAATAATGTTTCTTTGAATCTGATTTGTTCCTTCATAAATCTGGAGAATCTTTGCATCTCGCATCATTTTTTCTACTGGATAATCTCGCATATAACCATATCCACCTAAAACTTGCACAGCATCTGTTGTTACTTTCATAGCCACATCTGAAGCAAAAAGCTTTGCCATAGCTGCATATTTGGTGAAATCTTTAGGATTTGTATCAATATATTTACAAATAGTGTAAGTTAGAGCTCTAGCTGCTTCTATTTGAGTAGCCATTTCTGCTAGCATATGTCCAACTGCTTGAAAGGAAATAATAGGTTGACCAAACTGTTTTCTTTGTCGAGCAAATTTAACTGCTTCATCCAAAGCTGCTTGTGCCAATCCTACTGCTAAAGCTCCCACTCCTGGACGAGCGTAATCTAAGGTTTTTAAGGCAATAATAAAACCCATTCCTTCTTTTCCAAGAAGGCGTTCTTTAGGGATACGGCAGTCTTCAAAAATCAAATCTCCAGTAGTAGAGGCTCGTATACCCATCTTTTTTTCTTTTTTCCCAAAAGAAAAACCAAGATCTCCTTTTTCAAGAATAAAGGCACTAGCTCCTCTTGGCCCTTTTTTCTTATCAGTTAAGGCAATGATTACATATATTTCTGCCTCTCCGGCATTTGTAATCCATTGTTTAGTGCCATTTATAATATAATAATCACCATTTTTAATAGCTGTTGTTTGGATACCTCCAGCATCACTACCAGCATTTGGTTCTGTTAGACCAAAAGCAGCCAATTTCTCGCCTTTGGCAATAGGAGGAAGATAAGTACGTTTTTGTTCTTCATTTCCAAATAGAAGGATAGGATAAGCACCAAGTCCACTAGCAGCAAATGCAGTTGCTACTCCTGCACATCCCCAAGCAATTTGTTCCACAGCTAAAGAATTCTCAAAACTGCCAAATCCTAATCCTCCATATTCTTCTGGTATAAAAATGCCAAATAAATCAGCTCGAGCAATTTCCTTTAAGATATCTCGTGGAAATTCTTCTTTTTCATCCAGCTCTGCACGTTTAGGTATAATTTTTTCCTCTGCAATGCGCCTAGCTACTTCTTTAATCATAAGCTGTTCTTCAGTAAGGGGATATAACATTTTTGCCTCCTTGAGATCTTACCATCTCATTAACAATGCCCCATATGTAAAACCACCGCCAAAAGCGTCTAATAATATTAAATCACCAGGTTTTATAAAACCTTGCCGTACAGCTTCATCTAAGGCAATAGGTACAGTAGCAGCTGAAGTATTTCCATATTTTTGAAGATTTACAAAAACTTTCTCTTTAGGTATTCCCAATTTTTGAGCTACCATATTGATAATACGAATATTTGCTTGATGAGGAACAAGCCAATCTACTTCTTCTGGTGATACATTAGCCATTTTAAGCACAATCTTTGCTACTTCTTCCATATGCCTAACTGCATATTTGAAAACTTCATTACCTTTCATCTTTACATAATATTCTTCTTTTGGAACTTCCTCTTTGCAAGGTGGGTATACAGATCCTCCACCAAGTACACATAGTAAGTCCCAAACTTTAGGATTAGATTTGATACAACTAGCAAGTACACCTTTTCCTTCTTCTACACTTCCTACTACTGCTGCCCCTGCTCCATCACCAAATAAAACACAAGTACTTCTATCTTTCCAATTTGTTACACTACTTAATATCTCTGCTCCAATAATAAGGGCTTTAGTATTAGGGTTTTCTTTAATAAATTTTTCAGCAATTACAAGTGCATAAATAAATCCAGTACAGGCAGCAGAAATATCAAAAGCAGCAGCATTATAGGCCTTTAAATTTTCTTGCACAAGACAAGCCCCTGCTGGTAAACGATAATCTGCTGTAAAGGTAGCAGCAATAATAAGATCTAATTCACTTGCTTCTATTTTGGCCATCTCTAAAGCTTTTTTTGATGCCTCAGTTGCTAAAAATGACCAAGTTTCGTCTGAGACAATTCTTCTTTCTTTTATGCCTGAGCGTGTAGTGATCCATTCATCAGAAGTATCAACCATTTTTTCTAAATCATGATTGGTTAGTATTTTTTTAGGCAGATGAGAACCAGTGCCTAAAATACCTACCTTCATTAGGATAAGACCTCTTTTAACCTTCCTGGCATAAATGTTTCATGTTCCTTAAGTCCTTTTTCTAAATGAGCATTGATGTTTTTCTTAACAAAAGTAGCAGCCATTTTGATACCATTCTTTATTGCTTTAGCTTCAGAACGACCATGTCCAATAATTACTGTTCCATTTATTCCTAATAAAGGTGCCCCTCCATATTCAGAATAATCTAATTTTTTAAAAACCCGTTTAAGTAGCCTTTTTGCTAAAATAAGTCCTACTTTAGAAACAAAACTTCTTTTGACTTCCTGTCTTACTAAAGTAAGTAAACTTTCCACCACCCCCTCACCTAACTTTAAAGCTACATTACCTACAAACCCATCACATACAACCACATCAGCTTTGTGCCAAAGGATATCTTTTCCTTCTATGTTTCCAACAAAATTAAGAGGACTTTTTTCTAAAAAAGTATATGTTTCCTTTACTAGTTCATTTCCCTTTAATGGTTCTTCTCCAATATTAAGTAATCCCACACGAGGGTTAGAGACATTTAAAATATATTTAGCAAAGACATGTCCCATTATAGCAAATTGCACAAGATGATAAGCACGACAATCTACTACCCCTCCTACATCTATCATTATAGTGTAACCCTCAGGTGTAGGAATGATGCCTGCAAGAGCAGGTCTTTTTACTCCTTTTAAACGGCCAAGTATAAACATAGCTAAAGCTAAAGTAGCACCCGAATTACCAGCACTAAAAACACCATGTGCCTCTCCTTTTTTAACTAATTCTAAAGCTATTTTAATAGAAGTATCTTTTTTTTGACGTAAAACTTCAGAAGGAGATTCAGCCATGTCCACTACCTGAGGTGCATGGCAAACTCGAATAGGGAAATTTTCAGTATTAGCTTCTTTTTTAAGGATAGGTGTAATTTCTTCTCTTTTCCCCACCAAAATTACTTCCATTCGCATTTCTTGAACAGCTTGAATTGCTCCTTTAACAATCTCTTCAGGTGCATAGTCACCTCCCATAGCATCTACAGCTATGATTATTCGTTCTGCCATCTTTAAACTTCTTTTATTTCTATAATTTCCTCCCCTTTATACTTACCACAATGAGGGCACACTCGATGAGGCAATTTATATTCATGACAATGAGGACATTCAACCAAATTTGGAGGTATTAATTTAAAATGTGTTCTTCTTTTATCTCTTCTAGATTTAGAATGTTTTCTTTTTGGAACAGCCATTTTCCTCTCCTATTTTTTAATAAAATGTTTTAAGGCTTCATAAAATGGAGTATACTTAACAGGGCGACAATTACATTTTTCTTTATTTAAATTTTTACCACAATATGGACATAATCCAGCACAATCTGGTTTACACAACGGCTTTATAGGTACATTAAGGAATATCTGTTCACTTACAATCTGATCAATATTTATTTCTTTACCATCAAAAAATTCAATTTCCATATCATCTTTTGTTAATCTCAACATTTCTTTTTGTGGTGCCAAGCTATAAGGTACAAGCACAAAATCCATAGTAGTTTTTAAAGGAAAAGAAAAAGATTCTAAACATCGTGCACAAAATAATCTCAAAGTAGCTTCAATTGTTCCTTTCACATGTACTTTTTCTTGTATTACTTTTAATCTAATTTTTGCCTTTGAAGGGCCATCCAAATCTACTGAAAGAAATTCTTCTTTTTCTTTCCACCATTTTTCTCTTCTCTCAAACACTACTTCTAACCCTTCTGGAGGAATATCTTCTACTTTAATTATCATAAAACTTCCCTTTTAAAAAAGCGCATGTTAAATATATAGAAAAAAGGGCTTTGTCAAGTAAAGCCCAAAGTGAGCATATCATATTTAATGAGAAAGTTAAAGTGCCAGTTTATCCTAAAGAAAGATTTTCATTTCTTTTAAGCAAAATTCCAAAAGGAATAAAAGAAAAAATTTTTTATTTTTATGGTGATTCTTTCCTTTGTGAGGCAGCAGCTAAGGAAGTAATTGCTCGTCTTAAAAAAGAGAAAACCATTACTTATGAATGTCTACATGAAGAAGATATAGATGAGACTATTCTTATTGAAAAATTGTTTAATATATCTTTGTTTAGCAGTGAAAAGGTAATATGGCTTAAAGATTTTTTTTCTTTTTCTTATTTAAATACAGAAATTCTTAAAAAAACATCTTGTTATATAATAATTACTTCAAAAGAAGATGTATCTCCTGATTTTTTAAAAAAGCTAGCTATAGTAGTAGATTTTACCGTAAAAGCTTCAAAAGATGAGCAAGAAATATGGCAAAAACAAGTAATGTTTAGTATTCTTGAAAAGGCAAATAAAAAAATTACTTCTGATGCTCAAAAATTACTTTTAAATCGAATAGGTTTTAATCTTTTTGCTTTAAAGAACTATCTTGAAATATTAATAAATTATGTAGGAGAAAAAGAGTTTATAGATGAAACAGATGTAAAGCTTCTTGTAACGCCTATAAAGGAAGAGGCAGCTTTTGAAATTGGCGAAAAACTTGTTCAGGGAGATATTGAAACAGCGCTTAATTTTTTTAAAAATCTTCTTGAACAAGGTTTTCATCCTTTAGCTATTTTAGCTATGTTGACAAAAGAATTGAAATCTCTTATTGAAGCAAAAATTCTTCAAAAAGAAGAAAAAATAAAATTTTCACCTTCCTTTACTTATCAAGATTTTCTTAAAATTACTTATCCAGAAATTAAACAAATTTTAATAAACTTTCATCCTTATGCACTTTATCATCTTCTAAAACGTGCCTCTCGATATACATTTAAAGAGCTTTGTAGTATTCAAAAAATGTTATTAAAAACCGAAACAATTTTTAAAAATAATCTAAAAGCTGCTCCTTATCATTTAGAACAGCTTATAATCTTTTGGTGTAGAATAGCTAAATAATAACATTTATTGAGCTTATTTGAAAGCTATGATATATAACTTGTTCAAAAGGAGGAAAATATGTTTATATTAGCTAATTTTTTAAAGGCACTTGCTTCTGTTTTGGATGTAGTCTTAACGTTTTATATGTGGATCATAATTATTCGTGCCTTAATTTCCTGGGTGAACCCAGATCCATACAATCCTATTGTACGTTTTCTTTATGCAGTAACAGAACCAGTACTTTCTCAAATTCGTCGTTATTTACCTGTGGTTTTTGGTGGTTTTGATCTTTCCCCATTAATAGCAATTTTAGGTGTGCTTTTTTTACAAAAATTTCTTGTAAGTACTCTTTATCAATTAGCCTTGAGATTGGTTTAATTTGGATGGTTATAGCTATTGTTGTGGCTGCAGGAGAAGGAAAACGTATGAAGGAAGATGTCCCAAAGCAATTTTTGTTATTAGGTGGAAGACCTATTTTATGGTATAGTTTGTCTGCTTTTGAAAAAAATCCTGTTATTAATGAGACTATTTTAGTAATAAATCCATTATGGGAAAAAAAAGGTCAAGAGATTGCAAAGGAATTTTCTAAAATAAAATATATTGTACCTGGTGGGAAGTTTAGGCAAGAATCAGTATGGGCTGGGCTTAAAATGATAAAAAATGCAGAAATTGTATTAGTCCATGATGGTGTAAGACCTTTTATCTCTCAAAAATTAATAGAAGCAGTAATAAAAGGCGCTTATAAATATGGAGCAGTAGTACCGGCTTTACCAGTAAAAGAGACTGTTAAATGGGTAGAAGGAGATATAGTAAAAAAAACATTACCTAGAGATTATATTTGGCTTATACAAACTCCACAAGGCTTTAAGTTTGATATATTAAAAACTGCTTATTTAAGATTTCGAAAAGAAATATTTACTGATGATGCAAGTCTTGTAGAAAAACTTGGTATAAATGTACATGTAATTTTAGGAGAGCAAACAAATATAAAGATAACAATACCTCAAGACTTAAAATGGGCAGAAATATTGCTGAATTTTCTATAGGATTTGGTTTTGATGTTCATCGCTTAGTTGAAGGAAGACCTCTTATTCTTGGCGGAATAAAAATTCCCTTTCAAAAAGGATTGTTAGGACATTCAGATGGAGATGTTTTAATTCATGCTATTATTGATGCTATTTTAGGAGCGATGGGAAAGGGAGATATTGGACAATACTTTCCAGACACAGATCCTAGTTTAAAAGGAATTTCTAGTTTAAAAATGCTTTTATCTATTAAAGAAAAAATGGATAAATCCAATGTTATCTTAATTCATTTAGATGCAACTATTGTAGCACAAGAGCCAAAAATTTCTCCTTTTTTTTCACAAATGAAAGAGAAAATTGCAAATGCTTTAGATGTAAAAAAAGACATAATAAATCTCAAGGCAAAAACCACAGAAAGACTGGGCTATATTGGAGAAGGAAAAGGAATGGCTGCATATGCAGTAGTTATAGTAAAAAAATTATAATTTTGTTTTAGGTTTTATTGTATCCCATTCTCCACATTTAGGACAATGCCAATAAAGTTTAATTGATTCATAACCACAATGTGAACATTGATATATCTGTTTTGGTAAAGTTTCTGGGATTTTTTTAAGCAATTCAATGGCTTCTTGTGTTTTCCCTTCTTCTAAAAGAATTTGAGCCATAAATTGGCTCGCACTTGGTTGTGAAGGTTCTTCTTCTAATACCTCATTAAAATAAAATTTAGCTTTTTCTAAATCTTTTTTTATGAGACAAAATTTTCCTATAAAAATAGAAGAAAATATATCACGTTCCTTTTTTTCTTCTATTATTTTAATAAATTTATTAAACGCTTTTTCATCCTTTATTTCAGAAAAATGTTTTTCTAAACGAGAATATACTAAAAAACTATATTCTGGTGTAAGTTCTATAACATTTTCCCAAATATCGAATGCCTTTTTAAAATTTTTTTCTTCAAAATAAAGATCACCCAAATGAAGATATGCATCAGTGCATTTTTTATTAGTTTTTATAGCTTTTTTGTAAAAGGATTCTGCCTCTTTCTTATTTCCTTCTTTCTGATGTTTTTTCCCAATTTCTACCAAAAAATGAGCAAGCATGAGACTATAATCTTCTTTTGTAAATTTACTTAATCGTTCAATAATTTCATAAGCTGCTTGCCAATCTTTAAGACTTTGATAAAGATTGGCTAATTCTAAATAGGCTTCTTTTTTAGCAGGATCTTTGCGAATAACTTCCTTAAAAGTATTAATTGCTCGATCAAAAAGACCTGCTTTTTTATAATCTAATGCTAAGTCATAAAGGGCCTGAAGACGGATTTCTGGTTCAAGATGAGGTCTAGTAATAATACTTTGGTGAATACGAATGGCTCTTTCAATTTCTCCTTTATCTCTAAAAAGGCTTGCAAGAGCAAAATATGTTTCTACTGTATCAGTGTCTAAACTAACAGCTTTCATAAAAGCTTCAATTGCTCTATCAGGTTCATTTGAAAGAAGATAGCGAAAACCAGTTAAAAAGGCAACTTTACTTTCTTTTGCTTCTTGAAAGGGATGTGAAGAAAAACGTCGGCCAATAAAAAGACCAACACCAAGACCTATAATAAAAGAAAAAATACCACCATAAATCCATTCCATATTAAATGCCTTGAGGCTTTTCTTCTGTTAAAGGAAGATTACGAAGGGAGTCAAGTTCCTCTTTTAGCTTTCTTATTTCTTCATTTTTCTTCTTTAATTCATTTCTCTTTTTAAACCAAGCTTTAAAAGTATAGGCAAGACCAAAGAGCATTCCAAAGAAGAAAGAAAAAAATAATAAAAGATAAAGTTTTAAAGAAAAATTATAGGTCAAAAATTTTAAATTAGCCATTTGATCAAAAAAATTTAGGTTCTCAATAATGAAAATACCAATCACTCCCAATACTGCTACCCAAAAAATTGCTTTAATCCATTGCATTATTCTTCCTCCCTTAATTTATCAAAATAAGGCTTAAGTCGTTTATATGTTTCCTTAAGACTTTCAGGAATAACCCTTGTTTCTCCTAATGTTGTCATAAAACTTGTATCCCCATTCCAACGAGGTACAATATGAAAATGTAAGTGAGCAGCTACTCCAGCTCCAGCTACTTTGCCTATATTTAATCCTACATTAAATCCATCTGGCTGCATTTCTTTACGAAGAAAATCAACAGAGGCTCGAATCTTAATCATTAAATCAGCTAATTCTTCAATAGTTAAATCATCTAATTCAGGTACATGTCTTATTGGGGCTACAAGAAGATGACCATTATTATAAGGATATTTATTCATTATTACTGTTGTTAGTTTTCCTCTATATAAAATTAAATTTTCCTCATCAGTTCCTTCTCGATTATGAATACAAAAAATACAATTTTTTTCTTTCTTCCCAAGAATATATTTTATGCGCCAAGGTGCCCATAAAATATTCATTTTTATACCTCAAATAGTTATTAAATCAATATCTCCCCAAATAGCTAAATGTTTGTCTAAAATAATGATTAAACCTTTTACACCTTCAATATTTTTTGCCCATTGTGCTGCTTTAGTAATATCTTGTTTTTTCCTTATAAGATTACCTATAGCAGTAGCAGCTGCATCTGCTAAAGCAGCATCTTCAGCGATAACAGTTACTGCATCTGCTTGTCCACTACTGAAAGAATGGCCAATTTTGCCAGAGGAAGTACATACTGCTATAGCTTTTTCTGTAGGCTTTAATTTTAAAGCTATTTTTCCACTTAAAAGTGAAGAACCCGCAAATATACCTATTTGGACAGGCGTTCTTATTTTAAGATAAATATCACCACCATTTTCTACAATTACCTCTTTGGAATACTTTAACAATTCTTCTCCTACTGCTTGAGCAATAGCACCTGCTACCGCTGCCATTGGCCCTACTCCTGCTTTTTTTGCAGCTAAAAGCATCTGGCGCACTATTTTAGGTGCAAATGGGTCAAAAGGCAAGGGCAAGAAGGCATCTTTAAATTCAGGATGAAATTTAATATATTTTTCTAATTGTGCTCTATACTTAAAAACAGCTTCTTTAGCTTCTTTATCAAGAACTTTCTGTGCTTTAATCCATAAATCAGTTTCTTTTACTACAACAGAAAAACTAGTTAAATGCTTATTATGGCACCATTGGCGATAGAAACGATTCATTCTATTATTACTGCTTCATATCCTAATAATTGATTTATCTTTTTTATAAAATCTTCAGTCAATGTCACTTTTAAATGAGGAGGTAAAGCAACAAGGATATTGCTTGGTAAAATTTTAAAATATACAGGTAAATTGCCTTTATATTGCTGAAGTATTTGTTTAAGATACAATAATTGTTTTTTTTCAATATTCCCTTCACGAAGAATAATTTTTATTTCTTTTTGTTGCTCCTTTGAAAAATGTTCTTTTTTGATCAATTTTTCTTTTTCTTCTTCTAAAAAACAAATTTTTTCAGCAATTATTTTACTTGAATTTTCATCTTTGCTTACATGTCCTGTAATAAAAATAGGCTGATCACTATTGAGATAATTTTCTGCTTCTTGATAAACAGAACTAAAAATCACTACCTCTACTTTTCCTCTTGTATCTTCTAAAGTAGCAAATGCCATACGCTCTCCTTTTCTAGAGCTAATTTCTTTTATCTCTGTAATTATACCACCAAGTTTAACTGGTGTTTTATCTGGCAATTCAGAAATTTTTTCTGTGTTTGTATTACTTAAATTTTTAAGCACTTCTTCATAACCCTTTAAAGGATGTCCAGTAAGATAAAATCCAAGAGCTTCTTTCTCATAAGTAAGTCGTATATCATCTGACCATTCTTCCATTGGAGGTAATTCTATTTCTGATGTTTCTTTCACCGTATCAAATAAACTTAGCTGATTTAGATTTGTTCGACGTAATTTGCGTTGAGCTTTATCTATTGTTTCTGATAAAACAAACATAAGTTGTGAACGTTTTACACCAAGACTATCAAAAGCACCAGCTTTAATTAGGCTTTCAATTACCCTTTTATTTACCTTTTGTAAATCTACTCGCTGGCAAAAATCCATTAAAGATTTAAATAAACCTTTTTTTCTTGCTTTAAGAATCTCTGGTACAGCAGCTGTTCCTACATTCTTAATTGCTGCTAATCCAAATCTAATTTTTCCATCCTCTACTACAAAATCCATTTCACTGCGATTTATATCTGGGGGTAAAATTTCTATTCCTTTATCACGACATTCATTGACATATTTTACTACCTCATCCATAGAATTCATTTCACAGGTAAGCAATGCTGCCATAAATTCTGTGGGATAATGTGTTTTTAGATATGCTGTACGGTAAGCAATTAGAGCATAAGCTGTGCTATGAGACTTATTAAAACCATAACCAGCAAATTTTTCCATCAAATTAAAAATATGTTCTGCTTTCTTCCTAGGAATTCCTTTTTTAACAGCACCCTCAATAAAACGAATGCGCTCCTGTGCCATTAATTCTGGCATCTTTTTTCCCATAGCCTTACGCAGATTGTCAGCCTGTCCTAAAGTATAACCAGCTAAAGCTACAGCAATTTCCATTACTTGCTCTTGGTAAAGAATAACTCCATAAGTTTGTTTTAAAATAGGTTCTAATTCAGGCAATTCATATTTTATAGGAATTTTGCCATGCTTACGATTAATGAATTCATCTACCATTCCACTTTCTAATGGACCAGGGCGATAAAGAGCAATTAAAGCAATTAAATCCTCAAAACAATTTGGTTTTAATCTTTTTAAAAGTTCTTTCATTCCAGAACTTTCAAGTTGAAAAACACCTGTTGTATCTCCTCGGCTTAAAAGTTGATATGTTGCTTTATCATCTAAGGGAATTTGAGAAATATCTGGACGTATTCCTTTGTGTTTTTCTATAAGAGAAAGTGTTTTATCAATAACTGTAAGGGTTTTTAGCCCTAAAAAATCAAATTTGATTAAACCTATGCGCTCAACACCCTTCATATCAAATTGAGTGACTACTTCACCTTTATTTCCTCGATAAAGAGGAAGATAATGCACAAGGGGCTTTTCGTCTGAAATAACAATACCAGCAGCATGTGTAGAGGCATGGCGAGGTAGTCCTTCAAGAGCTTGAGCAATTGTTAAAAGTTTTTTTACACGTTCATCTTGTTCAGCTAATTTTTGTAATCTAGGTTCAGCTGCAATGGCATCAGCTAAGCTGATATTCAAAGCCGGTGGAATAAGTTTGGCAATTTTATCTACTTCTTGATAAGACATATCTAAAGCACGTCCTACATCTCTTACCACTGCTCTGGCTTGCATCTTACCAAAAGTGATAATTTGAGCTACATGTTCTTTCCCTCCATATTTTTTAAAAATATACTTTAAAACTTCCTCTCTACGTTCCATACAAATATCTGTATCTATATCTGGTAAGCTTTTTCTTTCTGGATTTAAAAATCTTTCAAATAATAGTCCATAAGGCAATGGATCTATTTCTGTAATATTCAAAGCATAAGCTACAAGGCTTCCAGCAGCAGATCCCCTACCTGGTCCTACTGGAATTCCTCTTTTTTTTGCATAATTAATGATATCAGCAACAATGAGAAAATAACCAGCAAAACCCATTTGTGTAATAACATCTAATTCATATTTAAGACGCTCTCTATATGTTTTTTTATCTTCTTCTTTAATCCCTCTTTTTTCTAATTTTTTTTCTAATCCTTCTTCTGCCTTTTTCCAAAGATAACTTTCTAAAGTTTCACCTTTTGGGACTGGGAAGACAGGAAAATGAGGTATATCTAATTCAAATCTAAGATTACAACGTTCAGCAATAACTAAGGTATTTTTGATAGCTTCTGGTACTTCAGCAAAAATATTCACCATTTCTTCTGGAGACTTAAAATAAAATTGATCATTGCTGAAGCGCAATCTATTTTTTTCATTTACACTTTTACCTGTTTGAATACAAAGTAAGATGTCATGAGCATAAGCATCTTCTTTATTTAAATAATGACAATCATTTGTAGCTACTAAAGGTATTTCTAATTCATGGCTTAAGCGTATTAAACCTTTATTGACAATTTCCTGTTCAGGTAATCCATTTGCTTGTAACTCTAAATAAAAATTTTCTTTTCCAAAAATCTCTACATAGCTTTGAGCTGCTTTTTTTGCTGCTTCATAATTTCCCTGAAGAAGAAGACTAGGTATTTCTCCATGAAGGCAGGCACTCATAGCAATAAGTCCTTCATGATATTGAGAAAGTAAAGCCTTATCTATACGAGGTTTATAATAAAAACCTTCAAGATAAGAAATACTTATCAGTTTTAATAGATTTCGATAACCTATTTCATTTTCTGCTAAAAGCAAAAGGTGTGTTAATTTTTCTTTACCTGCCTTTTTTTTATAATCCGGTGCAATATAAACTTCACATCCAATGATAGGTTTTAATCCACTTTCTAAAGCCATTTCATAAAATTCAATTGCACCAAAGAGATTGCCATGGTCAGTCATAGCTACAGCTGGCATATGATATTCCTTTGCCTTTGCCATTAAATCCGTAAGGCGAATAGCACCATCTAAAAGGCTATATTGAGTATGGACATGAAGATGTACAAATTCAGCCATATCTTTCACTCCCATTCAATAGTACTAGGTGGTTTAGAAGAAACATCATAAACTACACGATTTACTCCTTTTACTTCATTAATAATTCGATTAGCTATTTGAGCAATTAAATTATAAGGAATTTTTGCCCAATCAGCAGTCATACCATCTAAACTTTCTACTATTCTTAAAGCAATAACATGTTCATAAGTGCGTTGATCTCCCATTACTCCTACTGTTTTAATAGGCAATAATATAGCAAATGACTGCCACACTTTATTATACATCTTTGCCTTATGCATTTCTTCTATAACAATTTTATCTGCTGCTCTTAAAATAGTTAAACGTTCTGGAGTTACTTCACCAATAATGCGGATAGCCAAACCTGGCCCAGGAAATGGCTGACGGTGAATAAGAAATTCAGGTAAACCCAATTGATGACCAAGTTCACGAACCTCATCTTTAAATAATTCTCTCAATGGCTCAATAAGTTTTAAAGACATCCTTTCTGGTAATCCAGCTACATTATGATGAGATTTAATTCTAGCTGCTGGACCTTTAAAAGAAACACTTTCAATAACATCAGGATAAAGAGTACCTTGGGCTAAAAAATCTACTTTACCTATTTTTTTTGCTTCTCTTTCAAGGACTTCAATAAATAAGTTCCCAATAATTTGTCTCTTTTCTTCTGGATCTGTTATACCTTTTAAAGCAGAAAGAAATTCATTAGAGGCATCTACATAATAAAAATTAAGAGGGAATTCTTGTGTAAATACTTTTTTTACTTCTTCTGCCTCTCCCTCTCGTAGAAGACCATTGTTAATAAAAATAGCATGAAGTTGTTTCCCAACAGCCTTATGTAAAAGGGCGGCTGTTACTGCAGAATCTACGCCTCCACTTAAGGCACAAATTACTTTACTTTTTCCTATAGTTTCTTTCAATTTAGGTATTACTCGTTCAATAAAGGAACCTATTGACCATTTTTGCTCACAATGACAGATTCGAAATAAAAAATTATGTAGTATTTCTTTTCCTTGAGGGGTATGAACTACTTCAGGATGAAATTGAACTCCATATATTTTTTTTTCTTCATTAGCCATAGCTGCTACTGATGAATTTTTACTAGTTGCAAGCAATAAAAAGCCATCTGGCAATTTTGTAACTGTATCTCCATGACTCATCCAAACCTTTACTTCATTATTTAATGGCAAACCATAAAATAATTTTGTTTCTTTTAAAATTTGGATTGTTGCTAAGCCATATTCTCTTTTTTCACCACTTTCAATCTTTCCTCCTAAAAGGAAGGCTATAAGTTGAAGCCCATAACAAATGCCAAGTATTGGTATATTTAAAGAAAATACCTCCTTATCACATGTTGGAGCATCAGGGGCTAATACACTTGCAGGCCCTCCACTTAAGATAATACCCTTTGGATTAAATTGTTTTATCTTTTCTATTGAATAATCATAAGGCTGTATTTCTGAATATACTCCCAGCTCCCTTATACGTCTGGCAATAAGCTGAGTATATTGGGAACCAAAATCTAAAATAAGGATTTTATCCATCAGACCCCTCTCTCTAATTGATAATTGGGTGCTTCTCTTACAATAATTACATCATGCACATGGCTTTCTCGTAAGCCTGCTGTAGTAATCTTTACAAATTTTGCCTTAGTTTGAAGTTCTTTAATATTGCGACAACCAAGATAACCCATACCTGCACGCAATCCTCCTACTAATTGATAAACAATGCCTGCCAAAGGTCCACGATAAGGCACCCTTCCTTCTATCCCTTCTGGAACAAATTTAGTAGATGGAATAGATTCTTCTAAAGTATATTTAAATTCTTTTGTCTCAAGACTTTGCATGTACCTATCACTAAATCCCTCTTTTAAAGCACCAAGCGATCCCATTCCTCTATACAATTTATACGTCCTGCCTTGATATAAAATAGTTTCACCTGGACTTTCTTCTGTGCCAGCAAAGAGGCTGCCAATCATAACGGCATTTGCCCCTGCTGCAATTGCTTTAGTAATATCACCAGAGAATTTAATACCTCCATCAGCAATAATTGGTATATTATACTTTCTTCCTGCTTTAACAGCATCCATAATAGCTGTAATTTGTGGTACACCAACTCCAGCAACTACTCTAGTAGTACAAATGGAGCCAGGTCCTACTCCTACTTTTACGGCATCAGCACCAGCTTTTATTAAACTTTCAGCTCCTTCTTCAGTTGCAACATTACCAGCAATTACTTCTACATCAGGAAAATTAGCTTTTATAGATCTTACTGTTTCAATTACTTTTTTAGAATGACCATGTGCGACATCTATTACTACTACATCCACATGTGCTTTAATTAAGGCATCAAGTCTTTTTTCCCAATCTGGTCCTACACCAATAGCTGCACCTACCCGCAGCCTTCCTAATTCATCTTTACAGGCATTAGGGTATTTTTTTAACTTCATAATATCTTTAATAGTAATCAATCCACAAAGGTTTCCTTTTTCATCTACAACTAATAATTTTTCAATTCTATGTTTATGTAAAATTTCTTTAGCCTGCTCAAGGCTAATGCCAGGACGTACTGTAATAAGATTTTCTTTTGTCATTACCTCTTCTACCGTTTTTTCTAAATTAGTTTCAAAACGTAAGTCTCTATTAGTAACAATTCCTACAAGTTTTTTCCCTCTTACTACTGGAACACCAGAAATTCTATATTCCTTCATAATTTCAAGTACTTTATAAATCTTCTGTTCAGGTTCAACTGTAACAGGATCAACAATCATACCACTTTCAGATTTTTTTACTTTTTCCACTTCAAGAGCCTGTTTTTCAATAGACATATTGCGATGGATAATACCGATACCACCTTCTCTGGCTAAACTAATAGCTGTGCGAGCTTCTGTTACAGTATCCATAGCTGCACTTAAAATAGGAATATTAAGACGAATGCGAGGTGTTAAATATGTAGAAACATCTACTTCTTTTGGCAACACTTCAGAATATGCTGGCACTAATAAAACATCATCAAATGTTAAAGCTTCTTTTATATCCATTGTTTTTTCCCCCTATAAAATAATTTTTAAATTTTTTTTCTTGCTAATTTTTTCAAGATAATCTATAAGAATACCTTCAAGGAGACCTCCTTCACTTACTATCAATGTATCCTTTTGAAATATATTGAATAATGCTAGAACAATAATAGAGCCACCTAATATAACTTCTTCTCTACCTGATTCAAGACCTGGTATAAGACATCTTTTTTTAGCAGGCAATTTTTTTAAATTATTAAATATTTCTAAGACTCGATTCTTTGATAAAATATGTCCATTAATTAAACGAGGTTGATAAACATCCATTTTTAAATCTATGGCAGCTAATGTAGAAATTGTCCCAGCTGTACCAACAAGTATTTCTGGAGAAGGAATATTTAAATTATATATTTTTTCTTCAGTTAATTTAAATGCTCTATTTATTTCTTCTAAAGAAGGTGGGTCATGTTTTAAAAACTGACATGTAAGCCAAGTAGCTCCGATAGGTAGGCTTAAAGCTATTTTTTTAGCTGGCCAAATAAATTCTGTGCTACCTCCTCCGACATCAACAATCAAACTTTTTGTTTTTTCCACTTCTAATGTAGAAAATACTCCTTTAGCTGTTAAAATTGCTTCTATTTCACCATTTACGACTTTTATTTCAAGCCCAGTCTTTTTTTGTATAGTTTCAATAATTTTTTGACTATTGTCTGCCTGTCTTAAGATGGCTGTAGCTATTGCTTGATATCCTTTTACTTTGTGTAATTGCATAATTTTTGTAAAATTTTTTAAAGTTTTAATTAAAAAATTTATTCCAGTTTCAGTAATATTATTACCATCAAAATAAAATCCTAATTTTGTTATTGATCTTTTTCTAAATAAAGGTCTAAGCTTATTATTTTCAAAAGAAACAATTAATAATCTAGTTGTATGAGTACCTAAGTCTATGGAAGCATAAGGAGAAGCCATAAAGATTAAATAACAAATAAGATAGTCTAGGGCAACTCCTTGCCCTTTAAAAAAAGAAATGCTAGAAATGGCACATGTCAGTGATTGAAAAAATTATTTCTCACAAGAGAAAAGAAATAGAGCAATTAAAAAAGGATAAACCATTAGATAAGATAGTAACTTCTTTTAATCTTTATCCTAATCGAAAATTTTCAGCAGCTATATCTCAAAATAATAAAATAAATATTATTGCTGAATTAAAAAAGGCATCACCTAGTTTGGGTATTATTAGAGCAGACTTTGATCCAATAAATATTGCTCACATTTATGAAGAAGGTGGTGCTGTTGCTATTTCTGTTTTAACAGAAAAAAAATTCTTTTGTGGAGATATTTCTTTTTTACCTGATGTAAAAATGGCAGTAAATCTTCCTATCTTACGAAAGGATTTTATTATTGATTCTTATCAAATTTATGAGTCTAAACTTTATGGTGCGGATGCTATTTTGCTTATTACTTCAATTTTGTCTTTAAATAAATTGAAAGAATTTATTACTTTAATATATGATTTGGGTATGGAGGCTTTAGTAGAAATTCATAATGAAGCAGATTTAGAAAAAGCATTAAAAGCAGATGCAAAAATTATTGGTATTAATAATCGTGATTTAAAAACTTTAAAAGTTGATTTAAAAACCTCTTTAAAATTGGTTTCTAAAATACCAAAAGAAAAGATTAAAGTTGCTGAAAGTGGTATTAATAATTCAAAAGATATTTTAACTTTAAAAAATGCTGGCTTTCAAGCTTTTTTAATTGGGACATCCTTTATGAAAGCTAAAGATATTAAAGCAAAACTTAAAGAATTTTTAACAATATGCGAATAAAAGTGAAAATTTGTGGTTTAACAAGGTTAGAAGATGCTTTTTTTGCAACTTCTCTTGGTGCTCATGCTTTAGGATTTATTTTTTATTCTAAAAGTCCTCGTTATATTAATCCAGAAAAAGCAAAAGAGATTATTGATCAATTACCTCCTTTTGTGCAAGTGGTGGGTGTATTTGTTAATGAAGAGAAAGAAAAAATTAAAAAGATAGCTCAATTTTGTAATTTAAATCTTATTCAGCTTCATGGCAATGAAAGTCCAGAGTTTTGTGAGACATTGGGTTTGCCTTGTATTAAAGCATTTTCTGTTAAAGATAAAGAGAGTTTGAAGTTTTTATCTGTTTATAAAGGTAAAGTTAAAGGGATATTGCTTGATACTTACAAAAAAGGTAAATTTGGTGGAACTGGTGAGACATTTGATTGGAATTTGGCTATAGAGGCAAAGGCACTTGGAATGCCTTTAATTCTTGCCGGCGGATTAAAACCAGAAAATGTAAAAAAGGCAATAAATATAGTGAAACCATTTGCTATAGATGTAAATAGTGGTATAGAAAAAGCACCTGGGATTAAGGATAAATATTTAATGGAAAGGTTATTTAAGGAAATACAAGATGAAATTGCCTGATAGAAAGGGACATTTTGGGATTTATGGTGGTAAATATGTACCTGAAACTCTTATGCCCCTTTTGACTGAGTTAGAAAGGGCTTATAAAGAGGCAAAAAAAGATAAAAATTTTAAAAAAACTCTTCAATATTATTTAACTACTTATGCTGGACGCCCTACTCCACTCTATTTTGCTAAAAATTTAACAGAATATTTGGGTGGAGCTAAAATTTATTTAAAAAGAGAAGATCTTACTCATACTGGTGCCCACAAAATTAACAATACCATTGGTCAAGCCCTTTTGGCTAAAAGGATGGGGAAAAAAAGAGTAATTGCTGAAACAGGAGCAGGTCAACATGGTGTAGCTACTGCTACAGCTTGTGCTCTTTTAGGATTAGAATGTGTGATTTATATGGGTGAAGAAGATACACGTCGCCAGGCAATGAATGTTTTTCGGATGAAACTTCTTGGTGCTGATGTAATTACTGTTAGACAAGGCACTTGTACTTTAAAAGATGCCATTAATGAAGCTATAAGAGATTGGGTAACAAATGTACGTACAACTTATTATTTAATTGGCTCAGTAGTAGGACCTCATCCTTATCCTATGATAGTTAGGGATTTTCAAAGCATTATTGGACAAGAAACTAAGCAACAGATTTTAAAAATAGAAGGACGTCTGCCAGATTATATTATTGCCTGTGTAGGTGGGGGCAGTAATGCTATGGGAATATTTTATCCTTTCAGAAAGGAAAAAATAAAACTTATTGGCGTTGAGGCAGCTGGTTTGGGTTTAGATAAAGGTATGCATTCAGCTACTTTATGTGCTGGAAAGCCTGGAATTTTGCATGGAGCAATGAGTTATCTATTACAAACAGAAGATGGACAGATTCAACCAACACACTCTATTGCTCCTGGTCTTGATTATCCTGGAGTAGGTCCAGAACATAGTTATTTTAAAGATAAAAAACTAGCTTTTTATGATACTATTACAGATGAAGAAGCATTAGAAGCATTTCATCTATTATCTCGTATAGAAGGGATTATTCCTGCTTTAGAAAGTGCACATGCTGTTGCTTATGCTACAAAACTTGCTTCAAAATTAGATAAAGAAAAAATTATTATTATTAATCTTTCAGGTAGAGGAGATAAGGATTTAGAAATAGTTTTTAAGAGAGTTAAAGAAGGAAATGAAAACCATTAAGCAAGTTTTTCGCAATTTAAAGAAACAAGGGCGCCGTGCTTTAATTCCCTATATTACTGCCGGTGACCCAGATTTAGAAACTACAAAAAGGTTAATTTTAACTGTTGCCCAATCCGGTGGGGATATTTTAGAGTTGGGAGTACCTTTTTCTGATCCATTGGCAGATGGCCCTACCATTCAAGCTGCCTCACAGAGAGCTTTAAAAAGTGGCACAAATCTTAAAGAAATTTTAAAATTGATTAAAGAAATCAGGCCTCATACAGAAATACCTATTGTATTGATGAGTTACTATAATCCTCTTTTGCAATATGGCTTAGAAAGATTAGCTCAAGAAGCAGTTAAGGCTGGGATAAATGGTTTTATTGTTCCTGATTTAACTCCAGAAGAAGCAGATAAATGGATTAAAATTTGTCGGATTTATCATTTAGACACTATCTTTCTTATCGCTCCTACTACACCTCTGAGTCGAGCGCGAAAGATAGTTCAAAAGAGCCAGGGCTTTATTTACTATGTCTCTGTTACTGGAGTTACTGGTGCAAGGGATAAACTCCCATCAGATATAATACAAAATTTAAATCAATTAAAACGAATTACAAAAAAACCTATTGCTGTTGGATTTGGCATTTCATCTCCTGAACATGTGAAAATGCTTATTCATTATGCTGACGGTATTATTGTAGGCAGTGCTATTGTAAAAATTATAGGAAATTCAAAAAATACAAATCAAATTTTAAAAAAAGTAAGTACATTTATTAAATCCCTTTCTCAAGCTACAAAGTTATAACATTTTCAATTTTATTCTGAATAATTAACTTAAAAAAGACGAAATTAATTAAAATGAGAAAACTATTTATGTTATTTCTTCTTTTTACAATATTCTTATCAAAGGGAGAGTGTAACTCTGATTTTAATCGTCTTAAAGAAAGATTGATTGCTGATGGATTTGATAAAAAAATAATTGAAAAATTTTATTCCCATCCTAAAGCTAAATTTTTACCACAAGTAATAAAAATATACTCAACATATCGTGAAAGTAAATTAAATTATAAGCATTTTTTAAATAAATGTTTTATCTTTATGGGTCAAAAATATTTAAAACAATATCAAAATACATTTTCTAAGGTATATAAACAATATGGTGTTGATCCAAATATTATTGTTGCTTTGCTTATCATAGAAACAAAGCTTGGTACATATAATGGTAAATATACTGTCTTTAACGTGCTTTCTAGTTTAGCAATTTCAGAAAAATTTAAAAAAAGAGCAAAATGGGCATATAAAGAACTTAAGGCTTTTCTAAGATATGTAATAAAATATAACTTGGACCCATTTTCTATCAAAGGTTCCTTTGCTGGTGCGTTTGGTATACCACAATTTATGCCTTCTAGTTTATGGAAATTTGGTCAAGATGGTGATGATGATGGCATTATTGATTTATATAATCATCATGATGCCATTATGAGTGTAGCAAATTATTTAAAAGCCTCTGGTTGGAAAGAAGATTTAAGTGAGGAAGAAAAGAAAAAAGTTTTGCTTCACTATAACTGGAGCATTTATTATGTAAACACAGTTTTAGAACTATCTAAAAAGTTAAAGAATTCTCAATATCTTTCTTCATCACAGACAAAAAGTTATACTAAATTTTGAACAACACTAGGTCAAAGAAAATTTATTTTTCATTTTTCAATCTTTCGTGAATTAATTGAGCTACTCTTTCGCCAGAAAGGAGCATTCCCCCAAATATAGGCCCCATACGGTAAGAGCCAAAAGTGGCATTAGCAGCCATTCCAGCAACAAAAACACCGGGATATGCTTCTTTTGTATTTTCTACTGTATTAGTTTCAGCAATCTCTGCCCAAAGAGACATTTCTCCCATAATCTTTCCAGTGGGCGTAAACAATTTACCTTCTGTTTTTCGTTCTATTACTTTAATGACTTCTGTATCATGACCAGTAGCATCAACAATATAGCGAGCATGGATTACTAATGGGTCAACATGTAATCCTGTAGTTTCTACAGGAGACCAATTAATGACCAACCCACAAACCCTATTTTCTCTTACTACTACATCTTCAACAGATATACAATTAAATATTTTTACTCCTACCTGACATGCCCTAGCACAAATAACAGTAGCAGCTTCGATGGCATCAGCTGTAAAATAATCTTCTTCATAATGTACATTATTTACACCAAATTCATCAAGGATGCGTTTTGCCTTTTTCTGTACCACAATTTGATTAAACATCATTCCTCCACCCCACATCCCACCACCAATACTCAATTTCCTTTCAAAAATGGCTACTTTATAGCCCTCTTTTGCCAAGTAATAAGACGCTACCATCCCTGAAGGCCCAGCTCCAACGATGGCTACATCCAAATCAAGACAACTTTTTAATTTTTCCATAAATCTTTCAATAATTGCCTGCGTAATTTTTATTTCATTTAATGGCATTTTTTCCTCCTTTATGTCATATTTTCCTCTTCCATCAGAATAATTGCTCCATAAGCGCATACAGAGAGGCAATGTTTACAACCAATACATCTTTCTTCAATAAATGAAACATGCATAGTTTCTCTATTAACAACAAAACACTGGCCAGGACAGCCAGGTACACAAGCAGTACAATGTACACATCTTTCTTCCAACCACTTAATACCCTCAATAACTGGGCGTATTTCTACTTTTAAACTGGCAAGATAATTCATCGCTTCTCTTAAATTTTCTTCTTCTCCTTCTACTTCTACAGTCAATTTACCTTTTTTTCCTGGGGTAACACTTGCCTTCAAGATGTTAATGACTAAGTGGTAATCATGTATAAGATGGTAAGTAATTGGTTGTTCTACAACCTGTGGAGGAAAGACCAAAAGATATTTTCTTTTAACCATAACTTACTCCAAGTTCTTCCAAACTAACAGAAGGTTGAGTAAGAGTAAAACGGCCTTCTTTAATCCAACGCTTTAATATTTCTGCCACTTCCCTTGCTCTTGCATAGCTAGAAAGACTACCAGTAGGTACTTTTTTGCCTCCAATTTCTACTTCTCCTGATTGTAACTCTGCATAAGTTACTTCTTCTAAAACTTCTTCTTTACCTTGAGGATAAGCTTCACCATAATCCACTACAGGCATATGGATATCTTCATTAGTTACTAAAGTATAATAAAGAATTTCTTCATCTAATAAAGGGATGGGTATACCTACACCAACAGCCAAACTTACTCCATAGCCTTTTAATGAAACCCCTCTTAACCAATAACTATTCATCTGTTTTAAATTGCCAATAAGTGCTAATGTTCCAGCAGGACGAGTAGGAATGCCTTTGTTTGTTCGTGGTACCTTACTACGGTGTTGAGTACCATACCAAATAACATAGCCTATTCCACCACCAAGAAAAATACGTGTGCCAATACCAATAGTTTTACCATAAGGATCATTGAAAAGAGGAGAAAGTTGTCCTGCTGTAGCATAATTGGCATTTCCTAATCTAGGAAGTAAAACTCCCATATAAGTATAAAACACTTTATGAGATAGATTTACAGCAACATTATAATTCTGATATACATTGCGAGGATTTAATAAAAAAGCATTATTTAATGAATGAATGTTAATAAAACCAGTATATTCTGTACGAGGATAACAATGAGTGCCATAAGCATAGGCTTCTATTTTAATATCTTTTCCTGCTACTAATTCCTCAATTACATGTCCTCCACCATATTTAAACTCTCCAGGATAAACTTTATTTCTAGGGTCATCTTCAGGTAAAGCTGTAGCCCCTAAATAAATATCAGCTGCTGCCAATCCACAATAAGCAGGTACACTATTTAAATAAACCTCTCCTCCCCCTAGCTTCATCAAAGATACAGAAGATTTTAAATTTAATAAAATACCAGAAGAACACATAGGGCTAAAAGTACCAGTGGTTACTACATCTACTTCTTGAAGTGTCTTTTTAACACCTTTTTCTTTTACAACTTCTATAATTTCTTCTGCTGTAACTACCACTACTTTACCTTTTTTTATTTTAGCATTAATTTCTTCGATAGTTTTCATCTTTTGCCTCCAAAGTTCTACCTTTCTATAAATCAAACTCAAACTTGTCAAGTTTTTTCTCGATGTCGCCAAAGAGGGCCATAAGGTGTATCTATTATTTCTATGCCTTTAGATAAAAGAAAATTGCGTATAGCATCAGCCTTTACCCAATCTTTCCTTTTTCTTGCCTCCTCTCTTTCTCTAATCATACTCAACAATTCTTCATCAATATGTATAGGGGTAAAGTCCATAATATTTAACACCATATCAAGTTTTTTAAAACTTTTTAATATTTTTTCTTTATCTGATTGACTTAAACCTTGCTGCCAAAAGATAGGATTGATTTTATTAATAAAACTAAATATAGCAGCCAAGGCAGCAGATATATTTAAGTCATCATCCAATGCTTTAACAAAGCGTTGTTCCATCTCCTTTAAAATTTCTGAAGTTTTCTCATACCCTTTTCCATGAACAGGTTGATGTAAAAGTAAAATAAAATTGTTTAGGCGAGAAAGGCTTTGTTTTATAGCCTTTAATGCTTGATGAGAAAAATTAAGTGGCTTGCGATAATGGGTAGCTAAAAGAAAATATCTAATTTCCTTTTCAGTATAACCATCTTTTAAGAGATCAAAGACAGTAATATAATTACCAGCAGAACGAGACATTTTTTTCCCATCTACAAATACTAATTCAGTATGAATCCAATAATGGACAAATGGTTTACCAGTTAAAGCTTCAGCAATAGCAATTTCATTTTCATTATGTGGAAAAATTAAATCCTTACCACTTGTATGAATATCTATAGTTTTATCAAGATATTTTATAGCCATTGCTACACATTCTATATGCCAACCTGGTCTTACTTTTCCCCATTCGGTGTCATAAAAAATGCCAGCTTTCAATTCACTTAAAGTACATCGTTTGAAAAGTGTAAAATCTCTTGGGTCTTCTTTTTCATAACTATCTAAATCTACTGTTAAACCAACTTTTATTTTATTTAAGTTTATTCGGGAAAGTTTTCCATAATTTTTAAAGCGAGCAATATTAAAATAAACAGAATGGTGTTTTTCATAAGCATAACCCTTTTTTAAAAGCTCTTTTGTGATATTTACCATTTCTTCAATATGCTCACTAGCTTTTGGATAATGGTCTGCTGGTTTAATACCCAAGACTTTTGTCACTTTTAAAAACTCTTGTGTATAAAAAGAGGTTATTTCTTGTAAAGGTTTTCCTTCTTGCTGCGCTTTGTTTATGGTTTTATCATCTATATCAGTAATATTGACAATATGTTTTACTTTGATTCCTTTAAATTCTAAATATCTCCGCAATAAATCAGCTACTACTAAACGGCGACATACTCCTAAATGAGGAATATCATGGACAGTAGGACCACAGGTATACATGAGGATTTTTTCAGGAATAATAGGTTTTAAAAATTCCTTTTTACGAGTAAGAGTATTATAAAGACGTAAAGTAAGGGTTGGTTTTTCTATAAAAAGAGCAGTACTCAAATAACGTTCTCCACCATCAGGGAAAATTACTACAATTACTCCTCTATTTAAACTTTTAGCCTTTTCTAAAGCAGCAAACATAGCAGCTCCTGAACTAATACCTGCAAGTATTCCTTCTTCCTTAGCCAACTTGCGAGTTATACTTATAGCATCTTCAAGGCTTACATTTACTTTCTCGTCTAAAAAACGTTTATCATAAATCCCTGGGACATAAGATTCTTTTAAATTTTTAAGCCCTGGAATCTCTTCCCCAGGATATGGCTCTACTCCTACAATTTTAATATTTGGATTATATTCTTTAAGACGGCGAGAGATTCCCATAACTGTACCAGTAGTGCCAATACCTGCTACAACCATAGTAACTTTTCCTTGTGTTTGTTGCCAAATTTCTTCAGCAGTGCCATAATAATGAGCTTTCCAATTATATGGGTTATTAAATTGATCCGTAAGATAATATTTTTCTGGATGTTCTCGTACAAGCTGATATACTTTTTCAATAGCTCCATCTGTCCCTAAATGAGCTGGTGTTAAAAGAAGTTCTGCACCATAAGCTTGTAAAATGCGTTTTCGCTCTGCACTTACTGATTCAGACATAGCTAAAAGTAACTTATATCCTTTTATTGCTGCTACCATAGCTAGACCTATACCAGTATTACCACTTGTTGCCTCAATGATAGTTTTCTCCTTAGTTAATTCTCCGCTTTTTTCAGCCCCTTCAATCATAGCTAAGGCTACTCTATCTTTTATAGAACCGCCTGGATTAAACATTTCTAACTTAGCTAAAATGGTTACTTTAGGATTGGAATTAAGTCTGCGTATTTCAACTAAAGGAGTATTGCCTATTAATTCCAAAAAACTTTTATATACTTTCACGATTGGCATTCTATATTATGGTTAAACAATTGACAACTTTTCTACACCAAGTTAACTTGAAATATGTCTTATTTACATTTTATTTTATTTTTCACCACTTTTATCACCACAACAGTTGCTGGTGCATTTCAAGCTGGTTACAATCCTTTTTCTTCTTTTATTGCTTTTAGTAAAGGATTCCCTTTTTCATTTACTCTTATGTTTATTTTGCTTTCACATGAACTTGGACATTATTTTGCCTCTAAATATTACAATGTAAAGGTGACCCCGCCTTATTTTATTCCAGCTCCTTCTCTTATTGGTACATTTGGAGCATTTATTAAAATTAAATCTCCTATGCCAGATAATAAAGTTTTATTTGATGTAGGTATTGCTGGCCCTTTGACAGGTGTAATTGTCTCTTTACCTATTCTTATTTATGGTCTTTCTCATTCACACTTAATGATAATGCCTAAACCACCAGTAGAAGGTTTAGTACTAGGTGAATGTCTATTATTTAAGTTCTTTGCTTGGGTTATCTGGGGAAGTTTGCCTGATAATGTCCATATTATGCTTCATCCTATGGCTTTTGCTGGTTGGATAGGCATTTTTGTTACAGCCTTAAATCTAATGCCTGTTGGTCAACTTGATGGTGGACACATTAGCTATGCTCTTCTTGGAGAATATGGACATAGCATTCTTTCCCGTTTAGTTATAGCAGGACTTATTATTTTAGGTATTATTGCCTGGCATGGTTGGCTTTTTTGGGCAATTTTACTTTTTATTTTAGGTTTGCATCATCCAATGCCTTTAGACCCATTTTCTTCTATTGGAAATAAAAGAAAAATTCTTGGAAGCATAGCCTTTTTAATTTTTGTTTTATCCTTTACACCTATACCTTTTAAATTAGGCTAATTCTTTTGTTCCAAAAAAACAGTACGAATAGGGAAAGGAATTTCAATTCCCTCTTCATCATAACGTTTTTTCAAACGTTTAACAAACTCATGTTTTACTAAATATTGATCCACAAATTCCTTTGCCCTTAAAATAACTGTAAAATTAATGCTAAAATCATCAAAGGTATGATATCGGATAAATGGTTCAAATTCAGGCACACCTCCATTAACTTCCCGCATCACTTCCTTTGCCACCTCTATCGTTACTTTTTCTACTTTTTCTAAATCACTGTCATAACTTACACCTACCTGTACTAATACAGACATTTCTTTTTGAGGCAGGTTATAATTGGTAATAATGGCTGAAGCAAGTTTTGAATTAGGAATAATGACAATATTATTTGGTAATTGTCGAATAGTTGTATCTCTCCATGTAATATCTGTTACATAACCTTCTTCGCCACTCTCGAGCTTTATATAATCTCCAGGCTTTATTTTTTTACTGGCTAAAATGTGCAATCCAGCAAAGAGATTGGCAAGGGTATCTTGCAAGGCTAAAGCAACAGCAAGGCCACCTATGCCTAGAGTAGTAATAAGTGGGGTAATAGAAATACCTAAAGTATGTAAGATTACTAATGCACCTAAAACAAGAATAAGTCCTTTTATTAGATTTTTAAAAATAGTTGCTCCAGGCAAAACACTTCTTATTTTATCTCCATAAGCCTCAATAATTTTGGCAAAAAAATTAGCTAGAAACCAAAAAAAGGAGAACAAAAAAAGGGCTAATAAAATTTTTTCCACAAATTTAGAAAATTTTAAAGGAAACTTAGCAATAATAAGAGCTACATACACACCAGCAAGAAAAAACCATCCTATAACGATTCCTCGTAATGAAGAAAAAAGAATATTATCAAGAGTAAATTTTGTTTTTGAAGCAAGTTTTATTAAATGGACTAGAATCCATCTTTGAAAAATTATCCCAGCAAGAGAAAAAATTAAAACAATGCCAAGAGGTAAAAGATAGTGCAGAAAAGTGTTCATTAATTTTCCTCCACTTTTAAGCTATTAATTAAATTATTAATATCTTTTAAATTATAATTTTTAAGATAATTTTTTATCCCTTCAGTCACTTCAATAGCAGTAAAAGGATTCAAAAAATTGGCTGTGCCAATTTGTATTGCCTTTGCCCCTGCAATTAAATATTCTAAAGCATCTTCTGCTGTCATAATGCCACCAATACCCATTACTGGTATAGAAAGTGTTTTCACCACTTCCCATACCATTTTTAAAGCAATTGGCTTTAAACAAGGGCCAGAAAGCCCTCCTGTTACATTACCTAACTTTGGCTTACGAGTATGAATGTCTATTGCCATTGCTGGAAAGCTATTGATAAGTGATACACCATCTGCTCCTGATGAAACAGCTGCTTTTGCTAAAATTACAATATCTGTTACCTGAGGTGGGAGTTTAACAAATAAAGGTAAATTAGTTTTTTCTCGTACAGCCTTAGTGATCTTACTAACCATTTCGGGGTCTGTGCCAAAGCTTTTTCCTCCAGCTTCAATATTTGGACAAGAGACATTTATCTCTAATGCATCTATACCAACATTGTCTAATTTTTCAGCTAAAATTGCATATTCTTCAACTGTAAAACCAAAAATATTGACAATAATTTTTGTATCAAATCTTTTTAAAAATGGCAGTTTTTCTTTAATAAATTTTTCTACTCCTATATTTTCAAGTCCAATAGCATTAAGTAAACCACAAGGAACTTCTGCTAAACGTGGTGGAGGATTTCCTCTTTTTGGTTTTAGAGAAGTACCTTTGACAACAATTCCACCTAATTTATTCAAATCTATTAATTTAGCATATTCTTCCCCATAACCAAAGGTGCCTGATGCTACAAGGACAGGTGTTTTAAGTTCAAGTCTACCTAATTTTACTGAAAGATTTATTTCCATATTATCTCCTCAATATCAAATATAGGTCCATCTTGACATACTTTACAATAACCAGCTTTAGTAGAAACAACACATCCTAGACATGCTCCAATCCCACATGCCATATTAGTCTCTAAAGAGATTTGCATAGGAATTTTTTTATCTTTATTCCAAATGGCTAATGCTTTTAACATAGGCAAAGGGCCACAAGCATAAATAAAGTTAGGCTTTTTTTTATCAAAAAATTTTTTTACTCCATCCATTATCAGACCTTGATAACCTAAGCTTCCATCTTCAGTATAAATAGTTATATCAAAGTTTTCCTTTAAAAATGCTAAAAGTTCAGAATGAACCTTATAACGCAATCCCCAAATAAATTTAAAATTAGCTTTTTTCTTTTTTAACACTTTTGCTAGAAAAAAAAGAGGGGCAATGCCCGCACCCCCAGCCAAAAGCCAGATTGAAGAAAGGGAACAAACTTTAAATCCATTACCTAAAGGGCCAAGAATATTTACATTATCTCCTTCTTTCCAATAAGTCATAAGTTTTGTGCCTTTTCCAACAACTTTGTAAAGAATGGCTATTTTTTCTTTTTCACAAAAAAAGATAGAAAAAGGACGACGCAAAAGAGGGTCAAAATTATTACTTATCTTTACCATTAAAAATTGACCAGGTTTTGCACATGAAGCAATCTTAGGAGCATTTAAGATAAGAAGATGAAATGCTTCTGCATCCTCTATTACAAAATGGATATGCTTAACAACTTTAGCAATTTCAAGAAACATCTTTAAGCATGATTACAACAGCAAATCGCCCTGTCTTTTTACCATCTCGTCTATAGGAAAAAAAGCGTCTATCACATACAGTACAGATATTTGCAATTTCAATTTGTTTTTCAGGTACACCAGCAGCTATGAGTTGTTTTTTTGAAATAGTCCACCAATCAAAATAACAATTATTAATTTTATATTGCCAAAAATCTTTTGGTAATAATTTTTTATAATCTTTAAATTCTCCACAACAAGGGCCTAAAGATGGGCTTATTCCTGCCCAAATATCTTTTGGGGATGTATTAAATTTATTTTGCATAGTTTTTATAGTATTTTCAATTACATTTACTACATTACCACGCCAACCACAATGAATAGCAGCAATTATCTTGTGTACCGGATCACAAAGTAAAATACCCTGACAATCAGCCAATTTTATTAAAAGCATAATTTTAGGTAAATTGGTAATAAGGGCATCATATCCCTTAACAGGGCTTTTTTGATCTTTTTCAACAACAAATACCTTATTACTGTGTATCTGCTCTGACCAAACAATATTTTTGGCAGCAAACAAATTTTTTATTAAAAAAAGATTTTTCTTTACAATTTCAGGTTCATCACCTACTTCATAACTTATATTTAAACTTGCATAACGACCATGACTATAACCACCAAGACGGGTAAAAATAGCATGTTTTAAAAAAGAAAAATGAGAAAAATTAGAAAATTGAAAGAAAGGCAACTTGCCTTTTTTATATAACATAATTACAACAAAAAATGTATCAATTGAGTTTAAAGAAGTCAACAGATGGAGAAAGAAATTTTAAAAATATTTTTAGAAGTTAGAGAAAAATTTGGTGAAATAAAAGAAAAAGTTTCCTTGCTTAAAACCTATTTAGAACTTCATGTCTCTTCTCCTGGTATAGCAATAAGTCTTAATGAATTTGAGAAAATTTTTGGATTTAGACCAAAATTAATTTATAGATCAAGGGAAAATATCTATGGTATTTCAGTTATTTATACAATTGATGATGATATAACTAGAGGAATAATAGCTCATGAATTTGCAGAAATAGTTGCTAAAGAAAAAGGTATTTATAATCATGAAACAGTTGATAAAATCTGTTTTGAAAAAGGATTTGGGAAAGAACTTTTGCTTGCTTTAGAAAATATTTTACCAGGAAGGGTTGAAAGAATCTTTATTGATGCAGAGGATTTGAAAAACCGAATAAAAAAATTAAAGGAAAAATTAAAATAAACTAATTTGACAAACCAATAAAATCTTTATAAACTAAGGAAAAATAAAATTACCACAGAGGTAATTTATGGACAGATATACAGAATTGTATGCCTGGATGTGGAAGGTTTTTGAGAGGGAGGAGTTTTCCTTAGACAGGTTTCGCTCGGTGTTTCCCACCTCCCAGGCCGCAAAGGTCATCCATGACTTGGCTAAGAAGGGTTATATCCAGAGGGTAAAAAGAGGGGTATATAAGGTTACAGAGCCTGAGGAATTTATAAGAAAAATCTCCGAGCAGGAACCCCAGGATGGAATATTGGATGAATCCGGCATGGACTATGCTTTTTGTGAAAGCACGGCAGTAACAATCTGGACTGACGGTTATTACTGGACAGGGTTTACCAAGGGATTTAGGCCTGTTCACATTGCTGTCAAAAAGAAGGACTTAAACTCCTGGAAAAAATTTTTCAGGAAAAAAGGATTAAAATATGCCTTAGAAGGAGAGAGCAAGACCTTGTATGGAAAGGTCTATATTTTGCACCCAAGAAAGTCCTTGCAGGTTGTCTTAAAGGATGGATTAAAGGTTATTCCCTTGGAGGAAGTGGTGGATTTTTGTTTGAAAAGGGAGATAGAATATAAGCCGGCATTGGAGTATTTGGATGAAAAATACGGGATAGGCTATCCTAAAAGGGAGTGATCATTTTCCTTCCATTAGCTCTCCCCTTATCTTTAGAATT
>JAJSZS010000007.1 GCA_030262725.1 Candidatus Desulfofervidus auxilii
TCTTTTAACCCATCTTCCCAAAATCTGCAGGAAGTAGGATAATCAGGATAAGAAAAAGAAGTTGTTAAAAATAAAAAATCTTTAGGAAGATATTGTGGTTGCCAAGGTTTATCTCCAGCACAAAAAACAAACCAGGTAAAATCTTTTAAAATTTTGAAAAAAATAGATTCATAAAAATGAGATTTTTCGTGCGTATAAAGAGCTTCAAAATGATTAAAATAAACTAAAGAACCTGAAAGTAAGGCTTCACGAAATATTATACTTAACAACTCTTCTAATTTAGTGGGAGAATCTATAACATAACTGGTATTTACTTCAAGAAGATTATAGCCTATGGCTTGAGCTAAATCTAAAGCAAAATTTTTTCTCCCAGAGCCATATGGGCCATAAATATAGAAAAAGAATTTTTTCCTTTTTTCTATACCTGTGTTTATAGCATTTAATAAATTTTTTATTTTAACTGATGATTCTCTTTTTTTGGAAACAGAAAAAAACAGCTGAGCAAATGTCTTTACTCGGTTATCTAAACTATAATATCCCAAAATAAAATTTCTAACCGATTCTTCTAATCTCAGTGGACAGGAAAGCCAAGAAGTTTCTGTAGAATTTCCTACAAATCTTAAAAGGCGGAATTTAAAAAGGGGAGAATGAGGTAAAAAATAAGGTAAAATCTTTAGTCTTTCTGTTTTATTTTTACAAAGGAGGAAAGAAATTAAAGAAATGGTAGGATATTTGCGAGTAAGATCATCTTGAAGATAGGCATATATCCTTTCATACTTCACATCAATTTCAGGAGCAAGAACAATTAAAAGAATCTGTTTTTCTAATTCAGAAAGATGAAATAACTTTCCTAAAATATCTAAACCTGGTAAACACTGCTTTGATATAAATGTCTGTTTAGCATCAGAATTAGAAGATTTTAAATGTCTTTCTACTTCTTCAGGTGTAATACAAAAGAATTTAAATTCTGTTGATTTTAAAATATTTTCTTTTTCTATCTTTTGACTGATAAGTCCATCAAGATAAGCAAATACTTCATGGAAATTTAATTCCATAATTATTTTTTTATAATGGATTTTTAGATTTTATGTCAAGAAAAAAATTTTTCAAAGGTCCGAAATTTTTTGGAGCCAGCGAGGGGATTTGAACCCCTGACCTGCTGATTACGAATCAGCTGCTCTACCACTGAGCTACGCTGGCTTTGGTAAATTTAAGCAATTTGTATAAATTCGTCAATGATTTACTTTTTCCATTTTTTATCAAGTACATAAATAAAAGCTAATACTTCAGCTACTGCTTGATACAAACGAGGGGGTATTTCTTGCATTATATCTAATTGATATAATATTTCAGTTAAAGCTGGATCAAGATAAATAGGTATATTGTGTTTTTTTGCCAATGTAATTATTTTTTCAGCTAAATTACCGGCTCCTTTAGCTATTACTTTTGGCGCTCTCTCACTTATTTTATATTTCAAAGCTACTGCTTTTTGTCTTTTTTTATTCATTATACCCTCACATCTACTAATGTAATTTGGGTTAAATTTATCCAAAGATCTTTTTGCCAATATTCTTTATTTGCTACTTCACAATGAAATCCTTTTATTTTGAAATTTAAAATTTCAAGTATTTTATAAAGTTGAAAAATATTTGTTTGGATAAATTTGGCTATCTCTTCTTTTTCTACTAAAAAATCCAAAAATAGGTCATTTTGATTCTCCAATCTAATGATCCCTTCTAGCTTTTTTAAATGCTCAAGTTCTAACCTAAAATGAAAAAAATAATGTCCTATAAAGACTTCAAAATCTTTAAATTCTTTATTCCATTGAATAGGCCAACGAAGATAAAATCCTTTTTCTTTTAAATGATGATTTATATCTCTTAACCAAGTTAAATAAGATAAAAAATTTTTAATTATTTCTTTTTTCTCCTTATCACTTTCGCTTTCTAGAAAAGTAAAAAATAATTTTTCTAATATACTCTTTTCTTTCTTTTTAGAGCTTAAGCAGATGCCTGCTAAAAGTTTCCAGAAAAAATCTTTTTTAATTTTTTCTTTATCTGCTAAAAGCAAATATAATGTTTGTTTTATATCATGTTCTTGCCAAGATAAAATTTTTTTAAAAAGGGCAGAGATAGGGTCTTTAAATTCCAAATCCTTTATTGATTTAGAAGATGAAGATTGTTTTTTTGGTAAGAGTTTAAGTAATATTTTTGGACGTAAAGCCTCTACCTTTACTTTAATAATTTCTCCAGGGATTAAGGGAATAGATGTTTCAGCTAAAATAAGCTGTTCATTAAATTTGAGGAAAAAACGAGAATCAGTTAATTTTTCTATCACCTGAGCTTTTAATATTTGGCCAATGCGTGTAAAAATTGTTTGAGCTTCTTTTTGAGAAACTAAAATTAATTCTGAAAGTCGATGAAGTGGCTCCATTTAATTTATTTTTCGGCCAGAAATAGAAGCTGTTCGAGTGAGAATGATAGTTATTTCTCCTTTGATTTCTTTTAATTTTTCTTGAATTTCTTTTATTTTTCCTCTTATTATTTCTTCATGAAGTTTTGTCACTTCTCTAGCAATTACTATGTTAGATTCTGGATAGATTTCTTCAAGAAGTTTTAATGTTTTTTTGAGTCGATGAGGTGATTCAAAAAATACAATTGTATAATGTATGTTCTTTAAGCTTTCAAATAATTTTCTTTTTTTTCCTTCTTTTTGTGGTAAAAAACCAAGAAAAAGAAATGGATGTATAGGAACACCAGCAATGCTTAAAGCTGCTACTAAAGCAGATGGTCCTGGTATAGAGACTACTTTTATTCCTTCTTTTAAAGCTAAGTCTACTAAATGTACACCCGGATCAGAGATACAAGGTGTGCCAGCATCACTTACTAAAGCAACATTTTTTCCTTCTTTTAAAAGCTTAAGTATCTTTTTTCCTTGTTTTTCTCTGTTTTGTTCCCGATAACTAATAATACGTGTTTTTATATTATAAAAATTAAGTAATTTTTTTGTATGGCGTGTATCTTCTGCAGCAATTAAATTTACTTCTTTAAGAACTTTTAAAGCCCTTAATGTTATATCTTCTAAATTTCCAATAGGAGTAGCAACAATATAAAGGATACCTGATTTAGAGAGTGAATGCATTATGAATATGTTCTATCTCTTTATTTTTAAGATTTATAGCTATAACATCGAATCTTACTTTTAAATTTTTCTCATTAAGTGTTTTTAAATAACACATTGCTACTTTTATAATTTGTTTTTGTTTATGTTTATTTACTGCTTCTTTAGCTAAACCAAATCGTTTGGTAGTCCTTGTTTTTACTTCTACAAATACAAGGGTATCTTTTTCTAAAGCAATTATGTCAATTTCACCTAATTTGTTTTTATAATTAGTAGCAATAATTTTATACCCTTTTTTCTGCAAAAATTTCTTGGCTAATATTTCCCCTTCTGTGCCTATTTTAGTCTTGCCAAACTTCCAAAATTTCATATTGTTCTAAATGAAAATTGGGCTCAGAGATAAATTCAATTTCTTTCCCTAAGGATTTTAAGATATCTTGCCAAATAATTGTCTCTTTTTCACGAATATGATTAATTAAATCTGGGTGTGCTCTTAATTTCAATCGTTTTGCTAAAGTTGTATGCTGTTCTAATTCACGTAATATTTCATAAAAAATAGTTCTTTTTGATTTTGTAAATCCTCTTCCTTTACAACATGCACAGGTTTCACCAAGGCATTTAAGCAAACTTTCTCGCGTACGTTTTCTGGTCATCTCTACTAATCCAAGTTCTGACATGTGAATAATGCGTGTTCGACTTCTATCTTTTTTTAAAGCTTCTGCTAGTGTGTCTAACACTTTTTTCCGATTGCTTTCCTTTTGCATATCAATAAAATCAATAATTATAATACCTCCTAAATCTCTTAACCTTAATTGTCTTACAATTTCATGAACAGCTTCAAGATTTGTTTTTACAATAGTTTCTTCTAAACCATTTTCACCTACAAAACTTCCAGTATTTACATCAATAGTTACCAAAGCTTCTGTTTCTTCTATTACAATATAACCACCAGATTTTAATTCTACTCTTGGTTGTAAAGCTTGATTAATAGCTGTATCTACCCCAAATTTAGTAAAAAGTGGTTCTTTTTCCTGATAAAATTCAATGGCAAATTCAAGATGAGGCAAGAATTCTCGTGCATAGGCTAATAGATTTTTATAAACTAAAGGATCATCTACTATAAGACGTTTTGTTTCCTTTACAAAAAAGTCTCTTAATGCCCTTAAGCCCAAATCTAACTCTGCATATACTAACCCTGGCAAAGATGTATGTCTTTTTTTCTCTAATATTTTTTGCCAAAGAGCAATTAGTTTTTCCATTTCATGAAGAAGTTTTTCAGCTTCAACTCCCTCACTAGCAGTGCGTACAATAAATCCCATATTTTGAGGTTTAGATGAAGAAACTATATTTCGTAAACGTTCCCTTTCTGCCTCATCTTCAATACGACGTGAAACTCCAACATAATTAAGCATAGGCAAAAGCACTAAATAATGGCCAGGAAGGGTAATACGGGTAGTGAGTCGTGCACCTTTTGTACCTATTGGTTCACGTACAATTTGAACTAAAACTTCCTGCCCTTCTTTAAGAAGATTTTCAATCCTTTCAGAAGGAGGATTTAGAGAACCAAATTCGCTTTCTAAATCCCATATATTAGGTAGTATATCGGAGACATAAAGAAACCCTGCTTTCCCAAAACCAATATCTACAAATGCTGCTTCCATCCCAGGTAATATTTTAAGTACCTGTCCTCGATAAATATTACCTACTAAACTAGGTTCAAGTTTACGTTCTAAATGAAATTCTACTACTACTCCATCTTCTAGTACTGCTAATCTTGTTTCGTAAGGACGAGCATTTAACAACAATTCTGTTATCACATTTCTACTCCTACTTTTAAGATCTGCAATCTAGGAATATCTTCTTTTTTAAGTGAAAAAATTGCACTTATAGCTTCAGTAATTTTAATGCCTCCCTGTGAAGGGAGAAGTAAAACAATTTCTACTTTTTCTCCCTGTTTAGGTATAAGACATTTTACAACTTTCTTTAAATCAACTTGTCTTACTTTTCCATTATGTAATACCTGCCAGATGAAACTCTTTTTTGCTTGGAATTCTTCTATTTTTTTTCTATCCAGGCCAAATGCTGAAAAGTCAACAAGGAATCGCTGTGCAGAAGGAGGAGATAAAGAGGCATTAAGTGGAACTTCTATGGCATGAGTGATGCGTAAACCTTCAGGAAGATGTGGATTGATTTTGCCTAAAAGACTTTTTCCATCATATTTACCATAAATTTCTATATCTAATATCTCAACTAAACTTTCCACTCCCACAGGTAAAGCAACAGCAAAACTCATTTTTGGTAAAGGATGAAATCCTTTTGAATAAACTAATTTTAATCCAGCTCGACGAAAGGCACGATGGAAGATATTTATTAATTCTAAGTGACCAAAAAAACGGGCTGTATTGAGTTTACTAAAAGTTAGTCGATATTTATGTGGTTCATTAAATTTAAATGTTTGCTCTTTTAAAATAATTTCACTTTTTTCTTTATAAATTATTGGGGCAATTTCCTTAAAATCACATACACCACATTGCTGGCAAGCTTCATAACGACAATCAGGGGTTATTTCTCCTCGCTGGCTTTTAAGTCTTTCTTGCCATAAAAATTCTGCATCTACACCTATATCAATCTTTGCCCAAGGTAAAATTTCATCTTTGCTTCTTTCTACTAAATAAAAATAAGGATTAAGTCTTGCATCTTCAAAAGCTGCTTGCCATAATTCAAATCTAAATCTATCACGCCAACTATCAAATCTAGCTCCTTTAAGCCATGCTCTAAGTATTACTTCATGTAAACGCCTATCTCCTCTAGAAAAAATACCTTCTAAAAAACTTTGTTCTGGTTCATGCCATCTTATCCGAAAACCATATTTCCAAGCCATCTTACGTAAAAATTTTATTTTTTCTCGGCTTTCTTGAAGAGAAATCTGGCGTTCCCATTGAAAAGGAGTATGAGATTTAGGGACAAAAGTAGAAATACTTACAGTGATTTGAAGTTTATGTTTGCCTAATTTTACTAATTGTCTTGCAAGTTCTGCAATAGCTTTTATATCTTCATCAGTTTCACCTGGTAAGCCAATCATAAAATAAAGTTTTAAAGAAGGCCATTTTCTAGAAAAAACTTCCTTTGCTGTTTCAAAAAGCTCTTCTTCATTAATTTTTTTATTTATTCGATTGCGCATCTCTTGTGTAGCAGCTTCTGGTGCAAACGTAAAACCTGTACGTCTCACTCTGCTAATTTGTTCCATTATCTTTGAACTAATTGTACCTACACGTAAACTTGGTAAACTTAGTGCTATTCCTTCATTACTCAATCTATCCATTAAAACAGGTAGTAAATCTTTTAAAGGTTGATAATCACCAATACTTAAAGAGAGCAAAGAGACTTCTTCATATCCTGTATTTTTAAGAGACTTTTCTACAATTTCAAACACCTTTTCAGGTGAGCGTTCTCGAACAGGTCTATAAATAAATCCAGCTTGGCAGAAACGACAACCATGAGTGCAACCACGTGTAACTTCAATAGAAAGGCGATCATGAACAGGTTTGTGATAAGGCACTATAGGGCAGGTAGGAAATGGGGCTGTATTTAAATCTTTTAATATGCGTCTTTTTACTTTATGATAACCTGTTAATAATTCTTCAATTTCTTTGATACTACCATCTAAATAATATCGAGGATAAAAGGCGAAGGGCAGATAAAAACCAGGTATTTGAGTTAAACGATTTAATAATTCTTCCTTATTTCCTCCTTCTTTTTTCCAAGAGATATAAGTTTCAATTATTTCCAAAATCGCTTCTTCACCATCACCAACAATAAATCCATCTAAAAATGGACTAATAGGTTCTGGATTCATACTAATAGGTCCACCACCAATAACTAAGGGATGATTCTCATTACGCTGGCGAGAATAAAGAGGTATTTGTCCTAAGTTTAAAATATTCAATACATTGGTAAAACAAAGTTCATGTTGAAGGCTAAATCCAATGATTTCACACTCTTTTAAAGGAATTCCTGATTCCAGTGTAGTTAGAGGTACTCGATTCCGACGTAACCACTCTTCTAAATCAATATCTGGAGCAAAAACACGCTCAGCTGCCACACGTGGATCTCTATTAAGAATATGATAAAGTATTTGTAAACCTAAATGAGACATACCGACTTCATAAAGGTCAGGAAAACAGAGAGCAAATTTTACTTCTACTTTTTCTAAATCTTTTCGTATAACATTTATTTCATTACCTAAATAACGACTTGGTCCTTTTACATAGGGAATAAAATCCTTCATAAAACACCTCTTTTTTTCAGTATATTCCAAGCATTTTTGATAGATTCTTCAAAGTCTTTTTCATCTAAACCTGCTCCTAAAGTAATCTTCTTTGCCATTTCAAAATTTAAAAAATCAGAAGGAGCATGTCCGTCTGAATTTATCACTATTTTTGCCCCTATTTTTTTTGCTAGTTTAGCTACATGACCATTAGAAAAACAATGTCCTTTTCTACCAGAAATTTCTAAACAAATATCTCTTTCTTTTGCTAATATTACTTCTTCTTCACTGATAAGACCTGGGTGAGCAAGAATATCTATGTCTGCTTCAAGGGCAGCTCGATTAGTACCAGGAGCTACTGGCTCAACTAATGTTTCGCCATGAACAACAATAATCTTTGCTCCTAATGTTCTTGCTTTTTTTGTTAATGAAGCAATAAGTTTTGGTGGAACATGAGTTAATTCAACTCCAGGAATAAGTTTTAATGAAGAATGGGCATTCCATAAAGAGGCAGCTTTTAATAAAGATTTAATAACAATTTCTAAATTTGAACTATCTACATGATCAGTGATAGCTACCGCACCATAATCCATTACTTCAAGACGTCGACATAATTCAAATGGTATAAGCTCACCATCACTGAAAATAGAATGGGTATGTAAATCAATCATTTTAAAAGCCATTTTCCACTCCAAATACTAGCCAAAAGACCGCCTAAAGAATTTGCTAAAGCATCAAAAAAACTAGGTTGCCTATTGGGAACAAAAGTTTGAGCAATTTCATTAAAGATGCCATAAAAAGTACAAACAAAAACAGTAATAAGGCCAATCTGAAAGAGAGAAAGAGAACTAAAACTACGATTGCAAGCTTTAAATACCAATATACCTAAGATAAAATAAGCAAGAAAGTGAAAAAATTTATCCTGATAAGAAAAACTGTTTTTAATTGGCAAACTGCTTTTAATAGAAAGAAAAAACAATAATAAAGCATAAATAATTGTTAATAACCATAACCAATAATTTCCCTTCATTATTACATCTTGTATTTTCCAAAATCATCAGGAGAAAGATTTTCCAAAAGTTCTGTCCACTTTTTAGCTTCTTCACTTTCCACACCTTCCTGAACCTGATAAGCCTGTCGTGATTTTTCTAATACTTTTTCATCTACAAAAATAGGTGCTTTTACACGCAAAGCAAGGGCAATAGCATCACTAGGTCTAGCATCAATTTCATATTTTCTTTCTCCAACAGTTAAGTATATGAGGGCATAATAGGTATTTTCTCGTAAATCGCATACTACAATACGTTCTACTTTAGCTCCAATAGTATCTAAAATATTTTTCAATAAATCATGAGTCATCGGACGACTAAACTTTATCTCTTCTAATTCACTGGCAATAGCAGTGGCTTCCATTACACCAATCCAAATAGGTAAGGCATCATCACCATCCATTGCTTTTAAAATAACAATAGGTGAGTTTGTTACAGGATCTACTGTCAAACCAAAAACCCGCATTTGTAATAACATATGACCTCTCCTTTAAAAATTTTTTAATCTATTATTTTAACTACTTTTCCCCTTAAAGAATGAGCTAAAGCTCTTTCTATTTTTACCTCCACTAAATGTCCTAATAATTTAGGTTCTGCCTCAACATTAACTACACGATAACATCTGGTTCTACCAGAAAGTTGTTTTGGATCCTTTTTACTATAATTATCTAAAAGCACTTCAACTACTTTACCTTCCTTTTCTTTATTTTTGGCTTCAGTAATAGGTGCCTGAATTTCAAGGACTGTTTTGAGTCTCTCTGCTTTGATTTTTTCGTCTATCTTATCTGGAAATAACACTGCTTTAGCCGGTGGTCTATCTGAATATTTAAAGGCAAAGATAGCATCAAACTCTACCTCTTTCAAGAGAGAGAGTGTATCTTTAAAATCATCTTCTGTTTCACCAGGAAAACCTACAATAATATCAGTAGTAATAGCAATATTAGGACAAATTTTACGTAATGCCTCAATTTTTTTTAAATAATCACTTCTAGTATATTTTCGCCCCATTTTCTTTAAAATTCGATCCGAACCTGCTTGTACTGGTAAATGAATTTGCTCACATAAAATATCAATTTCTTTAAATGTTTTAATAAGTTCTAAAGAAAGATCTTTAGGATGAGAGGTAATAAAACGCAATCTTTTTAATCCAGGAATCTTTGCTAAAGAATGTAATAATTCAGGAAAACTTATTTCATCTGGTCTATCTTGTCCATAAGCATTCACATTTTGCCCCAATAAAATAATTTCTTTTACTCCTTGCTCTACTAAAGTTTTTGCCTCTTGCAAAATTTTTTCACTTTTGCGGCTGATTATCCTTCCTCGTACATAAGGCACAATACAATAAGTACAGAAATTATTGCAACCCTGTATAATAGTAATATAGGCACGTCCATAACCATCTCTTGGAAATGGTATTAAATCATAAGGAGGTTCAATCTGATTAAATTCTATAAAACAAATTTGTTTTTTATTTTCTTTAATATACTCAATAAATTCTAAAATACGATAAAATTGATGTGTGCCAAAAACAAGATCTACAAAAGGCATTTTTTTTAAAATTTTTTCTCCTTCTTTTTGAGCTACACAACCTCCAACACCAATGATTAAATCAGGTTTCCTTTTTTTAAGAGACTTAAGTCTTCCAAGGAAACTATATACTTTTTCTTCTGATTTTTGTCTTACAGCACAAGTATTAACAATAATAATATCTGCTTTTTTAACATCTTTAGTTTCAATATAACCAGCTTTTTCTAAAAGAGTAGCCATATATTCACTATCATGTACATTCATCTGACAACCATATGTTTCAATAAAGAACTTCCCCTTCACTTTTTCTCCTCTTTCATCTTATCGTTTAAAGAAAAATTTGACAAGGAATTTAAAAAATTTTTCTTTTAAAAAGATAATGCCCCCGACTGGAGTCGAACCAGTGGCCTAGGGATTAGGAATCCCTCGCTCTATCCTCCTGAGCTACGGGGGCAACAATAATATTTAAACCTTTCTTTATTTACTTTGTCAAGGTTAAGTAATATTCAATGGTTTTTTTAAGACCTTCTTCTAATTCCCACTTAGGAAAATAATTTAGCTGTTTTTTTGCTTTTTCTATACTTGCTAAAGAATGACGTATATCTCCAGGACGAGGAGCGACATGAATTGGTTCAATTTTTGTTTGTAAAATATCTTTTATAATCCCTGCTAATTGATTGATGCTTGTACTTTGTCCATAAGCAATATTAAAAACTTCTCCTCCAATACCAGGTGTTTTCATTGCCAAAATATTGGCTGTTACAACATCTAATACATAAGTAAAATCCCTTGTTTGTTCACCATCACCGTATATTTCAGGAGATTTATCTTGTAAAAAAGCTGTAATAAATTTTGGAATAACAGCTGCATAAGGGGAATTTGGATCCTGACGAGGGCCAAAAACATTAAAATATCTTAAAGATACAGTTTCTAAACCATAAACATGATAAAATATAGAACAATAATATTCACCTGCTAGTTTAGAACCAGCATAAGGAGAAAGAGGTTGAGGGATAAGCGTTTCTGTTTTAGGAGAGATTGGCTGGTCACCATAAACTGAAGAGGAACTTGCATAGATAAATCGTTTTATTCCTTTTTCTTTAGCAGCCCAAAGCAAATTGAGAGTTCCTTTGATGTTAATTTCATTAGTAGTAAATGGATCTTCTATTGAACGGGGTACTGAAGGTAAGGCTGCTTGATGTAAAACATAATCTATATCTTCCATTACTTTTCTGCAAGTTTCTATTTCTCGAATATCTCCTTCAATAATTTCAATTTGTTCAGAAGGAATATCTAAGCTTTGGATAAATGCTAAATTTTCTTTTTTTCCAGTAATAAAATTATCTATTACTCTAACTTTATATCCTTTTTTTAATAATACTTCCACTAAATGCGAGCCAATAAATCCTGCACCACCTGTAACTAAAACATTAGACATCTTTTCTCCTTTTAAAGTTTAATAATTTTTTCATTATGAAATTTCTTAAAAGCATTTCTTGTATCTATTATTAATTTAGCATTTTCAGCAATATAGGCATAATCGAATGCTTTATGATTAGTGATTAATACGGTGCAATCTGCTTTAGTTACTTCTTTAAGAGGCTTTGCTTCAAGCGTAATTGTTCCTAAAACAATTTTTGGTACATATGGATCAGAATAAGAAAGTATAGCACCTTTACGATGAAGTAATGTTATAATATCTAAAGCAGGAGATTCACGAACATCATTTACATCTGCTTTATAAGCAACGCCTAAAATATGAATATGGGAATTTTTAATACTTTTACCATAATCATTAAGGGCATCAGTAATTTTATCCACAACAAAATGTGGCATCTGACTATTTATTTGTGTAGCTAATTCTATTAATCTTGCTTCAAAACCAATCATCCTTGCTTTCCAGGTAAGATAAAGTGGATCAATAGGAATGCAATGCCCCCCAATTCCTGGTCCTGGGTAAAATGGCATAAATCCAAAAGGCTTAGTTGCTGCAGCTTCTATTACTTCCCAAACATCTATTCCTAATTTATCACACATAAGTGCCATTTCATTAACAAGGGCAATATTAACACTACGGAAGGTATTTTCCAAAAGTTTGACCATTTCTGCTACTGTAGCAGAAGATACAGGTATTACTGTTTCAATTGCTTGATTATAAAGACTACAAGCAAGCTTAGTACATATTGGTGTAACACCACCAATAATTTTTGGAATATTTCTGGTGGTATATTTTTGATTTCCAGGGTCTACCCTTTCTGGAGAAAATGCTAAAAAAATATCCTTTCCTACTTTAAAATTGTTTTTTTCTAAAATAGGTTTTACCATTTCTTCTGTTGTGCCAGGATAGGTAGTGCTTTCTAAAACTATCAATTGAGGTGGATTTAGATATTTGCTTATACCTTCAACTGCTGACATAACAAAAGAAAGGTCTGGGTCCTTTGTTTTGCGTAAAGGGGTAGGAACGCAAATGATAATGGCATCACATTCTTTAACAAGTTTATAATTTGAAGTGGCTTGAATTTTTTTCTCTTTAACTAAAAGATTTAATTCTTCAGATTCTACATCTAAAATATAAGAAATTCCTTCGTTGATTTTTTTAACTTTTTCTTTATCTATTTCAATACCAAGGATATAAAAGCCATTTTTAGCAAATTCTACTGCTAATGGTAATCCAACATAACCTAGACCAATAATAGCTATTTTTGCATGTTTATTTTCAAATTTTTCTTTTAAATAAATTTCCTGATTCATCTTGCTCCTCTCCTTAACAAAACAACTTTTGAAGTTTCAAAGACAATGGCTAAATCAAAAAGAATGGACATATTCTTGATATAATACAAGTCATATTTTAACTTCTCTAAAGCATCTTCAACTGAAGCACCATAAGGATATCTAATTTGTGCCCACCCAGTAATGCCAGGTTTTACAGCATGTCTTTGAATATAATAAGGAATTATTTTTTTCAATTGTTTAACAAAATATGGTCTTTCTGGACGAGGGCCAACAAAACTCATATCTCCTTTAAGTACATTAAACATTTGAGGGATTTCATCAATTCTCAATTTACGAATAATTTTACCTACTCGTGTTACTCTTGGATCTTTTTCTTTTGCCCAAACAGGTTTGTCTTTTTCTGCTCCAATATGCATAGAACGAAATTTATAAAGTATAAATATTTTTCCTCTTTCTCCTACACGTTCTTGTTTAAAAAGCACAGGACCTGGACTGTCTAGTTTAATAGCAATAGCTGTGATTATGGAGATAGGTAGAGAAAGGAGAAGACCTAAAGAGGCAAAAATAATATCTAAACACCTTTTTATTCTTCTTTTTATCCCATTGGTTTTAAATCCATCAGAGAAAATAAAATAACTTGGATGGACTCTTTCTACCATTACCTTTCCTGTAAGATGTTCATAAAACTCTACACCATCTTGAATAGTAGTGCCTTTTAATTTAATTTCTAAGAGTTCTTTAAGAGGTAAAAATCCTCTTTTTTCCTTCATAGCTATAATAAGTCGATCATAGCAAAGATTTTCAGTTACAGAAAGAATGTCATTTATTTTCCCTAATATTTGATATTTATATGGTTTCTTTGGAAGAGAGTTTTCAGCAAGGATGCCTACAATTTTAAAAGCACTGTCTTTTCTTTTTTTTATTTCAGTTATAATTTTGTCTGTCAACTCATCAGATCCAAGGATCAATACCTTTTCGGTAAGTTTTTCCGTTTTCAATACCCAATTGTAGACAAGACGCCAACAAAGGACAAAGCTTACAATAAAAAATAAACTAAGCATGAATACTTTTTCAGCAATAATAAAGTTTGGGAAAAAGAAATAAATAGCAGCCAAAGTAAGACAAGAAATTCCTAATGCTTGCAATAATCTAATGATTAACTCTCCATATTCACTTACTTTATTAAAGTCATAAAGATCAAGATAATAAAGACTAAGAATACATATAACTGTAATTAGTGCTACTTTTGGTAATACATTTGTCCATTGAAAGACCTGAGCATCAATAAATTCAATTTTAATAATAGAGGCAATTAAAATAGAAGAAAAAATTGAAAAGGTTTCAATAAGAAAAAAAACAAGATTTCTAATAGGATAATAGAAATTGAATATTTGAAAAATCATATTTTTTTCTTTTTATCTTTTGATCGGTAATAAGAATAACCGTATTTATATTTTAATAATTTGAAATCTACTCTATTAAATACAATACCTAATATCTTTTCTCTAGGCAAGGACAATAATGCTCTTTCTAAAGAATTTTTTGGAGTTTTACCATATTGAACTACAAGGATAATCCCATCTACTTGTTTTACTAAAATATCTGGTTCAGAAGTAAGCAAGATAGGTGTAGAGTCAATAAGAATATAGCGATCTGGATATCTATTTTTAACTTCTGTGACTAAATTACGCATTAATGACGAAGAAAGAAGTTCAGCTGGACTCTTTGTACGTTTTCCAGCAGGGATAAGAGAAAGTTTTGGTATTAGTGTTTTATAAAAAATTTCTGAAATTTTAACTTTTTTTTGAAGATATTCAGAAAGTCCTTTTTTTTCTTGCATTCCTAAAAGCTTATGCAAACTTGGTTTTCTTAAATCTGCATCTATTAAAAGCACATAACTTTCTGGTAACTGAGCAAAACATACTCCTAAATTAGTTGTAACTACAGTTTTTCCTTCTAAAGGTAAAGCACTTGTTATAAGAATGACTTTTTTATCAGAAAAATTTGTTAAAATTTTCATACAAAGTTTTCTAAATTGTTCAGCAACTTCTGATTCTGGGTCCTTCCAAGCAATAACTAAGTCGTCAATTTCAGATGGCTTTTCTTCTTTAATAGGCTCTTTTGAAATAAATTTCTCAATTTTCATAATTTGAATAGAATCTTTTTTCTCTTTTTCTGCTTTTTTTAAAGCTTTATATATTTTACTCAATTTAACTCCTTTTTATTAAACGTTTTTGCTTTTTCTTTATTTCAGGAATGTTAGCAATAACAGTTAAACCAGTAGCTTTTTCTAAATCTTCAACTTTATAAAAAGATTGATTAAGATATTCTACAAGAACAACTAAACCAATACCAGCAGCTAATCCAAGGAAAAGACCCATTAAAAGAAGCTTTGGCCGGTTTGGTCTAATAGGTTTTTCTGGAACTTTGGCTGGATCAAGTATTCTAAATGTTTGTCCTTTTTGTTTCCTTTCCATATTAGCTGCTAATTCAGCCTGAAGTTTTTTATCTAGTAAAGATTGATATTCTTTTTGTGTTACTTCATACCCACGAGAAAGTTCTTTAAGCTGTTGTTCTACTTTTGGTGTAATTTCCACTCTTTCTTCATATTTTTTTATTTCGGCTTTTAATCTTTTTTGTTCGGCTTTAAGCTGAGCAATTTCTGTATCTAATTGAGCTAATTGAGCCTCAATTTGAGCTTTCCAGGGAGAAGTACTTTCTGAAAATGTTTCAGTTTCATCTTCCTGTTCTTTCTTTCTTTCTTCTTTTTCAAAACGAGCAATAAGTTTCTTTAACCTTATTATCTCTGGATGCTTATCTGTATATCTAAGTTTAAGTTGAGCAAGTTGTTTTTTTAACTCAGTAAGTGTCGGATTTTCATATGAAGTATCTATAGATTCTTCAGTATCATCAATGGTAATAAATGAGCCCATATTTTCCATTTGAGAAAGTTGTTGAAGTAATGATCTTTTTGTCTCTTCTGCTACTTTTAAAGATTGTGTAACATTTTGGAGTTGTAATTGTAATCTATCAAGTGTTCGTAAATTAGCCTCCAGTTGTTCTGGTAATACTCCAAGATGTTTTGCTCTAAATTCTGAAATCTTTTTTTCTTGTTCTTTTAAAAGCTTACGTACCCTTTCTAATTCTTTTTCTAAAAATAAAAGAGTTCCTTCTGCCATTTCCTCTCTCACTTTTAAATTTTCTTCTATAAAAATAGAAGCCAAACGATTAGTTACTTTCATAGCTATTATAGGGTCTTTATCTTCGAAGGAAACACTAAAAGCACGTCCTTTTCTTACCTGAACCTTAATACATTTTCTCATTCTTTCAATAATATTTTCCATAGGAAATTTATTTCTCATTTCAGAATAGAGATTAAATTCTTTAATGACCTTTTCTAAATAAGCTCTACTCATAATCTGTTCTGTAATAGTACGTAATTGTGTTTGTATACTTTCTGTTACTGTTGGTCTAACATAAGAAGTTGGTACTTTTTGAGATTCAACAAGAATTAATGTTGTAGCTTGATATATATTAGGTGCAGTTTTTACATAAAATATAGTAGCAGCCATAATAAGAACAAATGGAATAATGAAATACCATTTTCGTCTTAAACCAATTTCTATATAATCACGAAGATTAATAGCTTCATTTGTCATTTTAATCCCCCTAATAAATTAATCTGATTGAAAGTATAACTCGATTTATATCATAATTTCCATAAAATCCAGTAGTATCAAGGTCTTCATGTTGATAATTGATTTGTCCATGAAACCATCTTCTGGGTGTCCAATTAAGACTAACATGAGTAGACCAATATTTATCTTTTATTGAAAAATATTGATACTTGCTTTCACGATAAGAACCACCCATATTTCCTGACCAATGAGGTGTAAATGTATGTTTAAAATCTAATGATACTTGCCAATAAGTACTAAAGCCAAGGTTTAAAACAGTAAAAAATACTTCATTATAACTTCTTTCTGCTCTAAGATTTAATTGAGAACGTTCATAAATATAAGTTAGTAGAATATTTCCAGAAAACCCTTTACTATCTTCTCCTAATTCAGGATGATAGAAAAAATATCCTCCTTGTAATGCAGTTAAAAATCTTGGGGTTAATTTTTTTTCTATACCTAACCCAATTTGATAAATTTCATAATCCGGTGCCAAACTATATTCGCGCAAACTATAACCACCTGTTAAAGTAATAGTTGTATAAGGATTTAAGAGCCAATTATAACCTATATTTATAAGATGGCCATTTAAAATTCCCCATTGTTGGTATAAATCACCATATGTGTAAATATATCCTAAATTTAAAATTCCTTTTTCAGTTAATCCATAATTAAAATTAAGATTTACAGAGTGTTCTTCGCTATTTTGATAACCACCTGAAAAATGCAAAATATTATATTGATAACTTAATCCAAAACTATTTCTTTCTGCAAATTGCCAGTTTATGCTAGGGTTTAAACGATTTTGCCAATAGGAAATCCTTGCTCTTCTAATCCCATAAATGTCTATTTCTGAAAGACTACGAGACTTTATATAGTTTTCTGTTAATTTAAAGGTTAAATTTTCAGTAGCTTGATAACTTGCTTCTCCATTAAAATTATGAGTAACTGTATTTTCAATACTATTTTCTACAAAGAACTCAAAATTTGCTTGATAACTTAATGTTAATTCTTTATGATATTTAGGCATATGTAATACAATTCCTGGTGTGATTCTATTAATTATGTCATCTTCTTTTATTTCTCCACCATAAATATTATCATTGTATTCTGTAGAAAGACCTATACTTAAAGTTAATTCTTTCGCATATACGTAGAAATTGGGTAAGAAAAAAAAGAGAATAATAAAACTAAGGAACAATAATTCTATCTCCAGGTTGTAATTTAATATCCATTGCCCCTTTTCCTTTGATAATCTTTTCAATGTTGACCACAATTCTTTCATCTCCCTTTCCTGTTTTTCGCAAGATTATCACTCTACTCTTTTTTGCCCATTCTGCAAATCCACCTGCCATGGCTATGGCTTGTAAAAGGGTAATTTCACTTCGCAATGGATAAGCACCAGGTTGGTTTACTCGGCCAAGAACATAAAACTTTGCTCCATTAATTTGTTGTATAATAACAGTAACAACTGGATTTTCTAAATATTGAGAAAATGCCTTTTCTAAGTCTTTTGCTAAAGTTGCTGGTGTTTTTCCTTGTGCTTGAATATCACCTATAAGAGGTAAAGAAATTTTTCCGTCAGGTCGTACTAATACTACCCTTGAAATATCTGGCTCTTTCCAAACATTAACTTCAATAACATCTTCAGGTGCAATTAAATACTTTTCAGCAAAAACCAAACTACAATAAAATACTATAAAAAAAATAAAAAATAATTTTTTCATTTTAATCCTCTATTTTTTCAGTTAAATGTGGGAAACAAATAATATTTCCTCCCCTTTTTTGAGCCATTTTAAGCATTTTTTCTGCCATAAGCATTAATTCATTTTTTTCTACACTATTTGTTGGAAAACAAGCTCCACCAATGCTTACAGGAAGTTTTTTATCTGGTTCTTTAAGAAATTCATAATTATTCACATGTTCCAATACTCTTTTAGCCATTATCCAAGCACCATCTAAATCAGCACCTATCAAAATAATGCCAAATTTATAACCATTTAATCTTCCAATAATGTCAGTTTCTCTTATGTTTCTTTTGAGTACTTTTACAAGTTCTCCAATGCTTTCTATATGTGATACCTTTCTATCTGGTTGAAGCATAACCAAAGTAGCAAATGCTTGATACCGAAAACTCCTTTTGATTTCATATTCTAAGAAAAAATCAAATACTGGAGTGCAAAATACCCCTGTTTCCTTATCAAAAAGATCAATTTTGTTAATAATCATTTTATCTTCAACTCCCTTATTTTATAAAGCAAAGCCTTATAACTAATGTTTAAGATTTTAGCTGCTTCTTTCTTATTCCATTTTACTTTTTCTAAAACTTCTTTAATAGCTTTTCTTTCAGCTTCCATAACTGCCATTTTAGCAATTCTTTTTAAATCATAAGTTTCAACAGGTTTAGGAGTACTTTCCAATTTAGATTCCAATTCTCGTATTACTGCTTTTTCTCCTAATATAACCAATCGTTTCATAGCATTTTCTAATTCCCTTACATTACCAGGCCAAGGGTATGTGGTTAAAAGATCTATACAATGAGATGAAAGCTTCACAATAGGTTTATTGTATTCAGCTGCAAATTTCTTTTGAAAGAACTTGATAAGATATGGGATTTCTTCTTTTCTTTCTCGAAGAGGAGGCACTTCTAATTTAACAACATTTATACGAAAATATAAATCTTCCCTAAATTTTCCTTCTTGAACCATATCTTCAAGACAACGATTAGTAGCCGAAATTACTCGAATATCCACTTTTATATCTCGATAACTACCCAATCTTGAAAATTCTCCTTCCTGCAATAATCTTAATAATTTTCCTTGAATAACAAGAGGGACATCACCAATTTCATCTAAAAATAAACTTCCTTTATTAGCAAATTCTACCCGTCCTGGTTTACTATGATACGCACCAGTGAACGCTCCTTTTTCATAGCCAAAAAGCTCGCTTTCTAAAAGTTCTGCTGGAATATTTACACAATTCACTTTAATAAAAGGTTTATCTGCACGTATAGAACGTTTATGAATAGCTCTAGCAACCAAATCTTTACCTGTTCCACTTTCTCCTGTAATCAATACAGGAATATTTGTGGGAGCAACTTCTTCAACAATTTTTCTCAATTCTTGCATTGCTCTACTTTGCCCAAATAAGTGCTCAAAAGTGATACCTTCAACTATTTCAAGCATACGCAAAATCTATACCAATTTTTTATTTTCAGGAAGTATAGGCAAATCCAAGAAAACTGTCAAGGTAAAAGGTGAAATTTTTGAGAAAAATTCCCCTTTTTTTCCCAAAATAGGAAAAATTTTTCTTATTTTTATCATTGTTTTAATTTTAAATTTTTCAACATTTCATTAGCTTTTTCACGATAAGGAGAATTTGTTTTTAAAAGTTTTTCTAATTCTTTTTTAGCCATTTCTTTTTCACCTTGTTTTAAGTATGCCATAGCTAAATGATAACGGATGACTGCAGCTTCAGGTATTTGTTTTAAAGCATCTTGAAATAAACCAATAGCTTTTAAATAAAGACCTTTTTTATAATAAATCCAACCTAAGGTATCAGTTATAGCTGGATTATCCGGCATTTTTTCTTTTGCTCTTTCTGCCAAAATCAAAGCTTCATCTAAGTTACCTCCATATTCAGCATAATTCCAAGCAAGATTATTAGCTGCAGGTGCAAAATCTGGATCTATTTTCAATGCTTGTTTATAATAATAATTAGCTTTTTCTATTTTTCCTAAAGAATTGTAAATTGCTCCCAAAATCATGTATGCCTGTATAAAGTTTGGTCTTAATTCAATAATTTTTTTATATTCTTTTATTGCTTCTTCTGGTTTTTTTTCAGATAAATATACATTTGCTAAAAGCACATATGGCTCAATTAATTTTGAATTTTCTTCAATAGCTTTTGTAAGATAAGTTTTTGCTGTTTTATAATCTTTTATATTTACATGAATCCTGCCCAGTTGGTAATAAATAAATCCTTTATCTTTAACTTGTTCTAAATATTTCTTACAAAGAGCAATAGCTTGTTTTGATTTTTTTTCAATCAAATAAATGCTTACTAAATTAGCCAATGATGCCTTTGAGTTAGGATTTAAATTTAATGCTTTCTCAAAATGTCTTATTGCCTTTTCAAACTCTCTTTTTGCCATATACACTCCACCGAGTCTTGAATAAACTAAAAAATTTTTTGGCATTAATTTCATAGCTCTTTCATAATTATTAATAGCTTTATCTAGCTTATTTTGCATTAAATAAATATCGCCAATGGCTATATAAGCATTAAAATTATTAGGGTTTATTTTTAAAACAGTCTTTAATTCTTCAATAGCTAAATCAAAATTTCTTTCACGAGTATAAATACTAGCCAAAAGACTATGTGCTCTTTCATGATGAGGATTAAGTTTTATAGTTTGAAATAACTTTCCTTTAGCCATATTTTCATTACCTTTTGCCAAATAAGCAATAGCAAGGAAATAATGTGCCATTGCATATCTTGGTCTATTTTTTATTACTTTATTTAATTTGGCTATGGCTTCATCCCATTTTCTTTCTATCATTTCTATTCTAGCTTGCAAAAAAATGGCATCTATATTTTTTGGATTAGTTTTTAGTATTTTTGTTAAAATTTCTTTTGCTTTTTTTGGTTGATTTAAATCTAAATATAAACTAGCTAATTTTATACTGGCTATTTGTCCCTTCTTTTCAAGAGTTTCTGCTTTTTTGTATGCTTCTATTGCCTTTTGTGTTTCTTTTAAAATAAGATAAAAATCCCCTAAAATAATAAAACTTTTTGCATTTGGACTTAAACGTGTAAGTTCTAGAAGTAATTTTTCTGATTTATCTTTTTGACCACGGCGATAATAAAATTCAGCTAAAAATAGTCTTGCTTGCAAATTTTTAGGTTTTAGAGAGATTGCTTTTTGTAAAATAATTTCTGTTTCTTTAAAACGTTTTTCACGAAAATAAAGTCGAGCAAGAGCAAGATGAAAACTGATAGCTTCAGGTATAGCTTTCATTCCTCTTTTTAAAATTTCTTCTGCATTTTTAAAATCTCTTTTTGAAACATAATAATTAGCTAGTAAAAGATAGCCCATTTCATATTTTGGATCTATTTGAAAAATTTTTTCAAATATTTCTTTACCCTCTTTCTCTTTTCCTTCTTTTAACAGTCCTTTTCCTTTTACAAATAAGGCATCTTTATTTTCTGGTTCTGCTTTTAATACAGGTTCAATGAGTTCCATTGCCTCTTTTGCTCTACCAGTGACAAGATAAATGTTAGCTAAATTTATTCGCGCTTTAAAAAGTTTTGGATCAGAATCAATAGCCTTTTTTAATTCAGATATTGCTTGTAAAATATTACCTGTTTTTTGATAAATTTCTGCTAATTCAAAATGGGCTAATGCTGATTTTGGTTTAATCTTAATAGCATTCTTATATTCAATAATAGCTGCTTGAAAATTACCTTTTTCTTTGTATGCTCTGGCTCTTTCTAAATGATTTGAAAATTTTTTTTCTGGATTACTACAACTAATTCCTAAAAAAAGACAAAACAATAAAAACTTAACTATTAATTTTTTCATTTAATACTCTTTATTAATTTCTTATTTTGAATGTAGCAGAAGTTTTATATTGTGTCAAACACCACTTGATTTCAGTTTAAATTTGGTCTTGAATTAAATTATGATAAAAATTAAATTTTTTCCTGAAGGTAAAGAATTAACGTTGGAAAAATCAATTACTGTAAAAACACTTTTAAAAAGGCTAAATCTTTTACCAGGTACAGTTTTAATTATTAAAGATAAACAACTATTAACCTCTGATATGGTAATTAAGGATGGGGAAGAGATAGAGATTCGTTCTGTACTTTCTAGAGGATAATCATGAAATGCCGCCGTTGTGGAAAACAAGCTGAAGTTGAATTAAGAAGCCATCATGCGGCTTTTTGTCGTGATTGTTTTTTTATTTTTTTTAGAAGGCAAGTAGAAAGAGCTATAAAAAGATGGCGCATGTTTAAACCACAAGATAGAATTTTAGTAGCTATATCTGGTGGAAAAGACAGTCTTAGTCTTTGGGATATTTTGTTAAATATGGGTTATAAAGCAACTGGTCTTTATATTGATTTAAAAATAGATGGTTTTTCTGAAAAGGCAAAAGAAAAAGTGGAAAAATTTGCTCAAGAAAGGAAAAGCGATTTAATAATTGTTGATTTAGAAAAAGAAGGTATCCCTATACCAAAAATTATTCATTATAGTGGCAAAGAGCCATGTTCAATATGTGGTCAGATAAAACGATATTACTTTAACCGTATGGCATATGAAAAAAATTTTCATGTTTTGGCTACAGGTCATAATCTAGATGATGAAACTACAAGGCTTTTAGCAAATATTTTACGCTGGCAGATGACTTATCTCATTGATCAAGCACCAGTATTACCACCTATTTATCGTTTTGTTAAAAAAGTAAAACCACTTTATCGTTTAGGAGAATATGAAATAGCTGCTTATGCTTTTTTAAAAAATATTGATTATTTTGCCTATCGCTGCCCATTTAGTAAAGGAGCTACTTTTTTAAAATATAAAGAATACATAGCATATATAGAATATAAATTTCCTGGCACAAAATTAGATTTTTATGAAGGTTTTTTAAAAAAATTAAGACCTCTATTACAACCACTTCAGCGTCAATCAGCTAATACTTTTCATATTTGTCCTGAATGTGGTTATCCTACTTTAGCTCCTCAGTGCAGTATATGCCGACTTAAAGCAGAAATGAAAAAGTAGCTTGTTTTTTTACAATTTTCTTGATAAAAAGAAAATATGAACTTTCTTCAAAATAAGCGGATTCTCTTAGGTGTATCAGGAAGTATTGCTGCTTATCGTAGTTTAGATTTGATTAGACTTTTACAAGAAAAGGACGCAGAAATAAAAGTAATTTTGACAAAAGGGGCAACAAATTTTATTACCCCTTTAAGTTTTTCTGCTATAAGTCGTCATCATGTATATACTGATATTTTTAAAAATTATCCTACAATAATTCATTTAGAATTGGCTAATTGGGCAGATGTTCTTATTATTGTTCCAGCTACTGCTAATATTATTGCTAAACTTGCACAAGGTATAGCAGATGATCTTTTAAGTAGTATAATTTTAGCTTTTAACAAACCTATTTTAATTGTTCCGGCTATGAATCCAAAAATGTATGCTCATCCAACTGTAAAAGAAAATATTGAAAGATTAAAAAGCTATGGTTATCAAATAATGCAACCTGCTGAAGGGAAACTTGCTTGTAATGAAGAAGGAAAAGGTAGATTGCCTTCTGTTGAAGATATTTTAGAAACAATAGAAGCCTTATTTTTACCTAAAGATTTAAAAGGTTATTGTGCTATAATTACTGCTGGGCCTACAAGGGAGGCTATTGATCCAGTAAGATTTATTAGTAATTATTCTTCAGGTCTTATGGGTTTTGCTTTAGCGAAAATTGCAGCTCAACGTGGAGCAAATGTTATCCTCATAAGTGGACCAACAAATTTAAAGCCTCCTTATAATGTTAATTTTATATCAGTAATTACAGCAGAAGAAATGAAAGAAACTGTTTTAAAATACTTCCCTCAAGCAGATGTTGTAATGATGGCAGCTGCTGTAGTAGATTTTAAACCAATTTATCAGTCTGAAAAGATTAAAAAAAGAGATAAAATAAATTTAAATTTTGAACTCACGCCAGATATTCTCAAAATACTTGGTGAAAGGAAAAAACATCAATTTTTAATAGGTTTTGCTGCTGAAACTGGAGAACTTGTCGTAGAAGCTATAAAAAAACTTAAAGAAAAAAATTTAGATATAATTGTTTTAAATGATATTACCTATCCTAATGCAGGTTTTGGAGTACTTACTAATAAAGTAAGGATAATTTATAAAAATGGTGTTCAAGAAGTATGGCCTTTATTAAGTAAAGAAGAAATAGCTATGCGTCTTTGGGATAGGGTAAAAATGGCGTTATGCAGGAATTATTAGAAGATATTAAAACTTATTTATCTTGGTTACCTGAAATAAGCATAAAATATATATTTCTTTCAGAAAAGATGAAAGATCAGCTTGAAGAATTAAAAGAATCTTCTTTAAGAAAAATTAAAGAAGAATTAGGTGAATGTAAACGCTGCCCTTTATGGGAAAATCGACATCATATTGTATTTGGTGAAGGACCAGCTAATGCTCGTTTAGTGATTGTTGGTGAGGCACCAGGAGAAGAAGAAGATTTACAAGGGAAACCTTTTGTAGGTGCAGCTGGGGAGCTTTTGACTAAGATGTTAAAAGCTATAAATCTTTCTCGAGAAGAAGTCTATATTACTAATATTGTGAAGTGTCGTCCTCCTAATAATCGTAATCCTCGACCAAAAGAGATTGAAAAATGTAAACCATTTTTATTAAAACAGTTAGAAACTATTCATCCAAAAGTAATTTGCACACTTGGTAGTATAGCAGCTCAAACTTTACTTGAAACAAAAACCTCTATTTCTCTTCTTAGAGGAAAGATTTATATATGGCATGGAATCAAACTTATACCAACATTTCATCCTGCCTATCTATTGCGTAATCCCCGTCAGAAAAAATTTGTCTGGGAGGATTTAAAATTATTAGAAAAAACTCTTAAAAGTATTTGATAATGAAAAAATATATTATTTTAACGGTTTTTATAATTCTTATTTTTCCTGTTTCTGTATTAACAAAAGAGGTTTATTTTCTTGAAATTGAAGAGATTATTTCTCCAGCAGTAGCTGAGCTTATTCTCTCTACATTAGAAAAAGCAAAAACACACAAACCTGAATGTGTAATTATTCAGTTAGATACCCCAGGTGGCTTAGCTAATTCTATGTATAAAATTGTGAAAATTATTTTAAATAGTCCTATACCAGTAGTAGTTTATGTAGCTCCTAGTGGAGCTAGAGCTGCTTCAGCTGGTGCTATTATTACTATGGCAGCACATATTGCTGCTATGGCACCTGGAACAAATATCGGTGCTGCTCATCCAGTAAATTTAGGAGGGAAAACATCTAAAGAAATGACTGAAAAAATAGTTAATGATATGGTAGCTTATGTAAAAAGTATTGCTCTTAAGAGAAATAGAAATGCTAAAATAGCAGAAAAAATGGTTAAAAAAAGTATTTCTCTTACAGCCAAAGAAGCATTAAAAGTGAATATAGTTGATATAATAGCAGATTCTTTCTCTGAACTTTTAGAAAAAATAAATGGCAAAAAAGTTTCTACTGTTTTAGGTAAGAAAATAATTAAAACTAAAGATTGCAATGTGATAGAGATTAAAGGTGGGATACGTTATGAAATTTTGCGCATTTTAAGTAATCCAAATATTGCTTACTTATTAATGATGATAGGTTTAGCTGGACTTTATTTTGAACTTGCTCATCCAGGAGTGGTTTTGCCAGGAGTAATTGGCGCCATTTCTTTAGTACTTGCCTTTTTTGCCTTTCAAGTATTGCCAGTAAATTATGCAGGTGTGCTTCTTATTTTATTAGGAATCATCTTTTTTATTCTTGAGCTTAAAATAACTAGTTATGGTCTTTTAACAATAGCAGCTATTTTTTGTTATGCTTTAGGTTCCTTAATGCTTTTTCATGAAGCTCCAGGTTATTTTCACATTTCTTGGAGTGTTTTATGTCCTACTTTATTATTTATTTCTTTATTCTTTATTGGTGTGATGGGTTTAGTAGTTAAAGCTCAAAGAGCAAGGGTAAAGATAGGTAAAGAATCATTAATTGGAGAAATTGGAGAAGTGGTTGAGGCTATTTCTCCAGGTAGTTTGGGTAAAGTCTTTGTTCATGGAGAATATTGGAATGCTGAAAGTGAAGAACATATTTCTAAAAAGGAAAAAGTAAAAATAATTGATGTTAAAGGGTTGAAATTAAAAGTAAAAAAAATAAAAAATGGAGGAAGTTATGTATAGTTATGCCCTTATCACAATTTTAATTTTAATTCTTTTATTTCTTGCTAGTGCCATTAGGGTGCTAGCAGAGTATGAGCGTGGAGTGATTTTTCGATTAGGACGGGTTATAGCAGCCAAAGGGCCTGGTTTGATTATTCTTATTCCTATTGTTGATAGGATGGTAAAGATTAGCCTTAGGCTTGTAGCTATGGATGTTCCTCCTCAAGATGTAATTACAAGAGATAATGTTTCAGTCAAAGTAAATGCAGTTGTCTATTTTAGAGTGGTAGATCCAATAAAGGCTGTAGTAGAAGTAGAGAATTATCTTTATGCTACCTCTCAGTTGGCTCAAACTACTTTGCGAAGTGTGTGTGGTGAGGCTGAACTAGATGAACTTTTATCAGAAAGAGAAAAGATCAATACAAAGTTACAAGATATTTTAGATAGACATACTGATCCATGGGGAATAAAAGTAACTACTGTTGAGATAAAACACATTGATCTTCCACAGGAGATGCAAAGAGCAATGGCTAAACAAGCAGAAGCAGAAAGAGAAAGGCGTTCAAAGATTATTAATGCAGAAGGTGAATTTCAAGCTGCTACTCGACTTGCTGAAGCAGCAGCTATTATTGAAAAGTATCCTGTAGCTATTCAACTTCGTTATTTGCAAACTTTAAGGGAAATTGCTACTGAAAACAATTCTGTTACTGTATTCCCAATACCAGTAGATCTCATCACACCATTTATTAAATTTAAAGCAGAAAAATGAAAAAAATAATCATCTTTTATCTTTTCTTTTTTTTATTTGCCTGCATGACCAATGTGAGAATAAAAGGAAAACCACCTGTTATAAAAGCTGCTTTTGCACCAAAAGTAGTAAAGCCAGGGACAGATTGGCGAGTATATTTAGAAGTAGAGGATTCTGATGGTGATTTAGAGAAAATTTATGTATTTATCTATCAACCTGGTATTGGTATGTATCCACCTTGGGTGGCCAAAATTCCTCAAAAACATAGTTTAAAATTAAAAGGTTATTTTACACTTTTTATCCCTAACAACTTATGGTGTTCAAAATTAAAGATAGAAATATTTTTTAAAGATAAAGCTGGTCAGAAAACTGAAACTGTTTACTTCCCATTAAAAGTAGTTTATAAAAAAGAGCCTTTATTAAATGTGAATTCAGATTTTAAAAAATATTTAGGTAGGATTGACATAAATTTAATTTCACCTTTATTTGATAGGTATAAATTAGGAACAGATTGGATATGGGGGAGGTAAAAAGATGGAAGAAACTCAAGAAAAATTAACTCTGCCTGATAAACCTATTGAAAAACTTACTATTAAAGAATTAAGGGAAATTGCTTTAAAAATTCCTGGTGTAGAAGGTGTACATGGAATGAATAAAGAAGAGCTTATCATTCTTATTAAGCGTTATTTTGGGATTAAGGAGGAAAAGAAGAAAGATGTTGCTTCGATTCGTGAGTTGAAAAGGAAAATAAAAGAATTAAAAGCAAAAAAGGAAGAGGCAAGGGCAAGAGGAGATAAAAAGATGGTAGAGATATTAAGGCGTCGTATTAGTCGTTTGAAAAAAAGGACAAGACGTTTGGCTGCCTAATTGATTTTTTAAAAAAATTAAGTTATAAGCAAGACTGTTTATAAGCTTTTTTAATTTTAGGGGAGATTGGTGAATCTAACATTGCCAAAATATTTGCAAGAACTTAAACCTTATATAGCTGGTAAATCAATTAGTGAAGTGCAAAAAAAATATGGAATTTCTAAATTAATAAAATTGGCTTCTAATGAAAATCCTCTTGGCCCATCTCCTAAGGCAATAGAGGCAATTAAAAATGCATTAAAAGATATTCATAGATACCCAGATAGTCAGATAAAAGAATTGAGATATAAAATTGCTGCTATTTCTCAATTAAAACCTGAACAAGTAGTAGTAGGTAATGGTTCAGATGAAATTATGGGATTAATTGGACAAGCCTTGCTTTTACCTAAAGAAGAGGTAATTATTCCTTATCCTGCCTTTTCTATTTATGAAAAGGTGGCTACCCTTGCCCAGGCTATATTGATTAAAGTACCATTGAAAAACTTAGCTATAGATCTGGAAACAATCAAAGAAAAAATTTCAAAAAAGACAAAATTGATATTTCTTACAAATCCTCATAATCCTACTGGCAGTTTCTTTGATGCAAATGCCTTAGAAGCATTTCTTAAAAATATTCCATCTTCTACTTTAGTTGTATTAGATGAAGCTTATGTTAATTTTGTTTCTCAAGAGAAAAGATTTGATAGTGTTATTTATTTAAAAAAATTTCCAAATCTTATTATATTACGCACTTTTTCTAAAGCTTATGGTCTAGCAGGATTGCGAATAGGTTATGGGCTTATGAGTGCAGAATTAGCTAGTTTTTTAGAAGCTGTACGTTATCCTTTTAATGTTAATTTTCTTGCTCAAGTAGCAGCAGCCGCTGCACTTGAGGATAAAGAATTTCTTGAAAAAACTTGTCAAATTGTTCAAAAAGAAAGAAATTTTCTTATTAAATCTTTAACATCCATAGGAGTGAAAGTTTATCCTAGTGAAGCCAATTTTCTCTTGATTTATGTAGGAAAGCGAGCTATGGAAATTTATGAAAATTTGCTTAAAAAGGGTATTATTGTTAGACCATTAACAAGTTATGGTTTATCTGATTATTTAAGAATAAGTGTAGGTAAACATGCAGAAAATCAGGTTTTTATTGAAGTTTTTAAGGAATTATGGCAGAGATAGTGATTACTATTGATGGGCCGGCAGGAGTGGGAAAAACATCAGTGGCACAGATATTGGCAAAAAGGCTTGGTTTTAAATATTTTGATACAGGAGCAATGTATCGAACCTTGGCTTTAGTTGCTTTTGAAAAAAATATTTCACCAACAGAGAATGTTTTGCTTGGCAAACTTGCTCTATCTTTACCAATTTCTTTTCATGAAAATGAGACAGGATTAAAGATTTTTTTGGGGAAAAGAGATATCTCTAAAAGTATCCGTCGTCCTGAAATAGGAATGTTAGCTTCTACTATTTCGCAATTAAAAGAAGTAAGAGAGGCTATGTGGAAATTGCAGAGGCAGTTAGCAAAAAAAGCAAAAAAAGCAGTTTTTGAAGGAAGAGATATGGGGACTGTTGTTTTTCCTAAAGCACAAGTAAAATTTTTTCTTACAGCTTCACCTGAAATAAGGGCAGAAAGACGTTGGAAACAACTTAAAGCAATGGGAAAGGAGGTTAGTTATAAAGATATTTATGAATCTCTTTTAAAAAGAGATAAGCAAGATACTGAAAGAGTTATATCTCCTTTAGAACCAGCCAAGGATGCAATTATTATTGATACCACTGCCCTTAGTTTAAAAAGGGTAGTGGAAATGGTTTTGAAATATACTTTGAATAAATTGGGAGGTCTTTGGGATGAGCAATCTGGAAGAGAGAACAGAGACGAACGATGAAAATTTAATAGCTTTTTATGATGAAAGTCTTAAAAATATACGTCCTGGCGAAATTGTCCAAGGTAAAGTTGTGCATGTAGGGAATGATTATGTAATGGTAGATGTGGGTTTTAAATCAGAAGGGGCAATTCCTGTAAGTGAATTTAAAGACAGTGAAGGCAATTTGGCTATAAAGGAAGGTGATGTTGTGGATGTGCTTTTTCAAGGAGTAAATGAAAGGGATGGAAGTGTTTCTCTCTCTAGAATAAAAGCTATACAAATACTCACATGGCAAAAGATTGAAAAAATATATGAAAAAGGTGGGACTATCCATGGGAAGATTGTTGGACGAGTTAAAGGAGGTTTTACAGTAAATATTGGTATACCTGCATTTTTGCCAGGTTCTCAGGTAGATATTAAGCCAGTCCGTGACTATGAAAGTTTTGTAGGGAAAAGTTATAATTTTAAAATTCTCAATTATAATCGTAAATTACGTAATGTTGTCCTTTCCCGTCGTCGTTATTTAGAGGAAGAAAGAAAAAAAAGAAAACAGCAAACATTAGCAAGACTTAAAGAAGGGGCTATTGTTTATGGTCGGGTAAAAAATATTACTGATTATGGAGTTTTTATAGATTTAGGAGGAATAGATGGTCTTTTACATATTAGTGATATTTCATGGGGAAAAATAGGACATCCAGCAGATCGATTTGAGATTGGTGATGAAGTAAAAGTAAAAGTGCTTAAATTTGATCGAGAAAAGGAAAAGATTGCTTTAGGTATGAAACAGCTTTATCCAGATCCTTGGGAAAAAGTACCCCAAAAATATCCGGTTGGTAGTAGAATTAAAGGGAGAGTAACAAATTTAGCTGACTATGGTGCTTTTGTAGAGATAGAAGAAGGAGTAGAAGGTCTTATTCATATTTCTGAAATGACTTGGTCAAAACGTTTAAAACATCCTTCTGAGATTATCTCTGTAGGTGATATTGTAGAAGCAGTTGTGCTTGGTATAGATAAAAAAAGGAGGCGTTTATCTTTAGGTTTAAAACAAATTGGGCCTGACCCATGGGAAGAGATAGAAAAGAATTATCCAGTAGGTAGCATTATAGAAGGTAAGGTAAAAGGTGTAACTGATTTTGGTATTTTTGTAGAAGTAGTAGAAGGTATTGATGGTTTAGTGCATATTTCTGATATTTCCTGGACAAAGAGAATTAAACATCCAAAAGAACTTTATAAAAAAGGAGATATTGTTAAGGCTAAAGTACTTGAAATCAATAAAAGTGCTGGTAAGCTGGCTTTAGGTATTAAACAGCTTTTTCCAGATCCTTGGTTAGAAGTGTCAAAGAAATTCCCTGTAGGAAGTATAATTAAAGGAAAAGTTACTCATGTTACTGATTTTGGTCTTTTTGTTGAAGTAGAGGAAGGAATAGAAGGGTTAGTACATATTTCAGAGGTAAGTTATGAGAAGATGAAAAACTTAAAAGAAAAATTTAAAGTAGGAGATGAAGTTAGAGCAAAGGTTATTCGTGTAAACCCAGAAGAAAGAAAATTGGGTCTTTCTATTAAACAATTAGAAGAAGAGGAAGAAAGAAATCAATGGCGTAAATATACTTCAAGTCAAAAGGGTATAAAATTAGCAGATTTGATTAGGATTAAACAAGGCAATGTATAAGTGTTGGTTGCAATTAATATGTGGAGCTTTAGTTATATTTTTTGCAGGTAAAAATTATACTCCATATAGTCAATTTTTTATTGCACAAGCAGAGATTAAAACATCCTGGTTTCAAGCATTACTTTGGGAAGTTTTAAAAGCATTTCCTGAATGTTGTGTAATGGCTCTTATCTTATATATTACAAAAGACCCAATTTTAGGGTTAAGTACAGCTTTAGGAATAATCTTAGTGCATTTTGTTATAATTGCTTGGATCTTATATCATCGAATCGAAAAAATAAAAGTTCCTTTTTCTTTTTGGTTGCTAATGAGTTTTGTCATATTACTCACTATTTCTATAACGCAAAAATTAGGATTTGGCTTTTTAAAAGTAGGTCTTGCAAGTATCTTGCTTTTAGCTGGTTATGTAGCCTATTTTAGGATTATGTTAGTTGAAAAAGAGGTGTCATTACCTGACCTTCATTTAAAACCTATGATAATTTATTTGCGCTTTTTTATTGCTACTATTTTAATTATAGGAGGTGCTGGTCAAGTAACTTATGCTTCTAAAGAGATTATTACTCAACTCCATTGGTCAAGTCCATGGGTTGGAGCATTAATTCTTGCTCCTATTGCCTGTTTCCCCAAACTTTCATTTGTTTTGTCAAAAAAAGATTTTGATATTGAAGAATTACTTCAATCAAGTATTTTTATTTTAGGAGTATTTGTATTTTTAATAGATTTTTTCCATTTTCATGAAGTAGTCTTTATAAAAGCAGAAAAAGGGCTTTTTTATTTAGTTTTAGAAACAATGATTTTTTCTTTTTTAATTTTGGGAGCTATTACTTGGTTGAAGCAGAAAAAAATTTTTAGCATATTAGTAATACTTGGTTATTTGGGTAGCTTTATTTCTTTTAGTCGACTTTTGAGGTAAAGATGACAGAAGGGAAACATAGTTTTTTACGTTTTTGGCTAAAGCTTTTTATTCTTCTTTTTGTATTTTTATTAGGATTTGGCTTAGCTAAACGTGTTACAGAAGAAGGAAAAATATCCAAAGATACTATTGGGGTGATTGAAATTAAAGGTATCATAAAAACAGCTCGACCTATATTAGAACATTTGGTTAAATTTCAAAAAAATAAAAATATTAAAGCAGTAATTTTAAGGATAGAATCACCTGGTGGGGCAGTGGGCCCTTCACAAGAAATATATTTAGAAGTAATGAAATTGAGAAAAATTAAACCTGTAGTGGCTTCTCTTGGAGCTATAGCTGCTTCTGGTGGATATTATATTGCAGCAGCAGCTAACAAAATTGTTGCTGTACCTGGTACCCTTACTGGAAGTATTGGTGTAAAAATGGAGTTTCCAAATCTTGAAAAACTTTTTAAAAAATTGGGAATAGAGTCTGAAGTAATAAAAAGTGGGCCGTATAAAGATATTGGTTCTCCTATAAGAGAAATGACAGAAGCAGAAAAAATGTTGCTTGAAAGGGTAGTAAAGGATGTGCATCGACAGTTTTTGGAAGCTATAGCTAAAGGTAGGAATCTTCCTTTAGAAAAAGTAGAAGCAGTTGCTGATGGTTCTATTTTTACAGGTGAACAAGCTAAAAAACTTGGGTTGGTAGATGAGTTGGGCAATTTTGAAGATGCAGTGAGATTGGCTGCCAAATTAGGCGGTATTAAAGGGGAACCAAAACTTTATTTTCCTAAAGAGAAATCTCGTTTAACAAAATTGCTTTTTGAAAGTTTAAGCGAATTATTGTGGGAAAATATTCATCAAATAAAATTTCATTATTAGGTGGAGGCAATGCTGAAGAAAGATTTGGTTGTTGAGTTAAGGAAAAGGTTTCCGCAGTTTTCTAAAAAAGATATGGAATTGTTTGTAGATGTATTGTTTGAAGTATTGAAAGATGGTGTAAAAGCTGGCCGGATAGAGTTAAGAGGGTTTGGTGTGTTTACTTCAAAAATTAGAGCATCTCGGCAGATGCAGCATCCAAAGACTAAAAAAATTGTAAAAACTACTCCTCATCGAGCTGTAAAATTTAAACCAAGTTTTGAAGTGCCGTTAAATGTTTTAAAAAAGAAATAAAATTTAATTCCGGCCAGGATTATTAAAAGAAAAGTTACCTAAAATATTTTCTATTTTTTTGACAAGTAAGGGTAAAGTTTCTGGCTGGATGGCAGATATTGCTATAGCTTTATAACGTTGGCATTGTTGAGCTACATATTCAGCAGAAACTAGATCTTTTTTGTTAAATACTTTTAATACAGGAATGTGAGTAAGGTTTAATTTGTCAATGATTCCTTCTACTGTTTCTATATGTTCTTCAAAATGAGGATTACTAATATCAATAAGATGAATGAGAAGATCTGCTTCTTTTAACTCTTCTAAAGTTGCAGCAAATGCTTCTATTAAATCTTTTGGTAAATTGCGGATAAAACCCACTGTATCAGTAATGATAGCTTCCTTTTCATTAGGGAAACGAAGACGACGACTTGTGGGATCAAGAGTGGCAAAAAGTTTATTTTCAGTTAATATATTGCTTTTTGTTAAAGCATTAAGAAGTGTGGATTTACCTGAATTTGTATAACCAATAATAGAGATTATTGGTAAATTTGCTTTTTTGCGTTTTATCCTTCTCTGTTTTCTTTCATTTCGAATAGCCTTTAATTCTTGTTGTAATCGATGAAGGCGTTTTTTTATTCGACGTCTATCAATTTCTAATTTAGTTTCTCCAGGACCTCTTCCACCAATACCACCTGCCAATCTAGACATTGAAGCATCTTGTTTAACTAAACGAGGTAAAAGATATTTGAGTTGAGCTATTTCTACTTGAATCTTTCCTTCACGACTCCTTGCCCTTTGGGCAAATATGTCTAAAATTAATTGAGTACGGTCAATTACTCGCAAATCAGTAAAACTTGTGATTGCTTTTACTTGAGAAGGATTAAGTTCATGATCAAAAATAAGAAGATCAGCACCTGCTTGTAAAGCACGGATTACCACTTCAGCTAATTTCCCTTTACCAATAAAAAATTTTGGATTAATTTTTTTTCGATACTGAATAATCTTATCTACTACTTCTACACCTGCAGTATATGCTAATTCACTTAACTCCATTAAAGAGATTTCAGCTTCAGTTTTAGTATTAGAAGTGCTAACATGGATTAAGATAGCTCTATCTTTATTTCTTTTTACAGTATGTGCCCTTTGTACTCTTTGAAATTCTTCTTCAAGTGCCTCTATTAATTGAGAAAAGTTAAGATTTAAATTTCCATAACGTATTGGTTCTAAAATTCTCCAGCCTTGACCGTTTTCATTTACTGGTAAGAGATGAGCAATATGATAAAAAGAAGGCAATCCATTTTGATTTGTAGTGATAGCACACATTAGATCAAGACGTAATAAGGCAAGGTCCGTTAAGTCTTCTTCATTTAAACCTTCTTCTTTAAGATGAGTGTGAATACATCTTAAACCTCTTAATCGTGCTAGTCCACTACGATATCGACTTAAATCAGGCAATAAAACACTTTTTTGGTCACCTATTACAACAAACTCTATTTTACCACTTCTTTCAATAAGAAGTGCTATTTGGCGGTTAATTTCAAGTGAAATTTCACAGATTTGTCGTGCTAATTCATGTGTAATGATTTTATCAGGAGGAATGCGCTTTTGATAAATCTTCTCTAAACGCCGAAGATGATTAGGTTTTAAACCTTGAAGATTCCCAAAAACTTTTGGGATAAATCACACCTCCTTGTTTTTATAAAAATAATAAACATTTATACAAAAAGTGACAACTCTTTTTATGAAATTATATGTGGCCAATGATGAATAATAATGGCTGTTAAAATAATAAAAAATTGACGTAATCCATTAGAAAGAAGCATGATTTGAGTTCCTAAACGTGGACCAAAAATACCCCAATAATAAGGAATAAGATAACGGAGACTTACAATACTAGTTATTACTGTGCCCCAAAGAAGAGCAAGAATTATTTCATAATTTTTAAGAAGTCCATTGACAAGCAAATTAGAGGCTACAGTATAAGCAGCAATATGTCCGCCAAACTGAGCAATAATGATAGAAAATGCTTCAGGAGATAATGGTAAATACCTTATAATAGGTTTTAAATGCTGAGAAATAAATTCAAAAAAACCAAAATGAATAAGGTAAAAAGTAAAGATGGTAATAGGTATGGTCATAAATATAATTCGTTTCAATATGAAACGAGACTGTATTAAACTTTGTTTAAAAGCTTGATATAGAGATAAATGGGGGGATATAGATTTATTTGTTTTAAAAATAGGAGGGGGAGGCAATAAATAACGAGCGATGATAAGTGTTAAGCTTGTTTTTAAAAAACCTATTAATACAAGTAATCCAAAATAAATTAGTCCTACTTTTCCTAACAAAGGGATAATTATAGGTAACATAGTACGTCCATGCATAAGAATAGCTGGGAAAGAATTGCTTAAGGAAGCAATAAAAAGCTCTTTTTTATTAATTTTACCTTTTTGAAAAAATTCCATAAGCATGGTATTAGCAGCTGTAGGTGAAGCAAAGGCTGTAATAAAAGAAAGGGCACATTCACTACGTAAATGACTAATTTTCATAAATGGTTTAATTATCCAAGTTAAGCGATTTAAAATGCCAAGAGCAATAAGAAAGTTTACTAAAATTACTCCAATAATCATGGAAGGAAGTATAAAAGAAAGATATTTAATAGCTATAAAAAAAGGTTTCATGGAACGGATAATAGACTTATAAAATCTAATTGGCAATAGGATTTAGTTATGTTATACAATGACAAATTAAAAGGAGGAAAGCGTTGCCAGTTTTTTGGACAATCATCATTTTAGGTTTACTTATCTTTGTTCATGAATGGGGTCATTTTTTAATGGCTAGATGGTGTGGGGTAAAGGTAAAAACATTTTCTTTAGGCTTTGGCCCAAAGTTAATTAGTAAGGAGTTTGGGGAAACAGAATATGCCATTTCTGCTTTTCCATTAGGTGGATATGTAAAACTTTTAGGAGAATCTTTAGAAGAATATATTCCTGAAGAAGAAAAATATCATGCTTTTTTATGCCAACCACTTTGGAAACGTATTTTAATTGTTCTTGCTGGCCCCTTTTTTAATATTTTATTTGCTGTAGTGATATTTATTTCTCTTTTCGCTATTAAAGGACAACCATTGCTTTTACCTAAAATTGGTGATGTTCACCCTAATTCTCCAGCAGCTATTGCTGGATTGAAAAAAGGTGATTTGATTCTTGCAGTTAATCAAACACCAATAAAAACATGGGATGAGCTTGCCTTTAAAATTAAAGAATCAAAGGGAAAATCATTAATATTGCTTATAAGTCGTAATGGAAAGAAAATTTCTGTTGTTGTGAAGCCTAAAATAGAAAAGTTAAAAACTATTTTAGGTGAAGTAGTGGAACGCCCAATAATTGGTATTGTAGCAGCAGGTGAAGTAAAAATTCGTTATCTTTCTCCTTGGATGGCTGTTTGGGAGGGATTAAAACAGAGTTGGATAACAACAAAATTAACAATTATTTCTTTGAAAAACCTTATTTTAGGTAAAATTTCTTTAAAAATGCTTGCAGGACCTGTAGGTATAATTCAATTAACAACTAGACAAGCTAAAGCTGGCTTAGCAGCTCTTTTTGCATTTGCTGCTTTGCTCTCCATTAATCTAGGCATTATAAATCTTTTCCCTATCCCTATATTAGATGGCGGTCATTTAGTATTATTTGCAATTGAAGCAGTAAGAAGGCGACCTTTAAGCAAAAAAACAGTAGAAATTGCCCAAAAAATAGGCATAGCTATCTTGGCAGTCATAATGATTATGGTTATGTATAATGATATCTTACGCATAGTACAAAAGACATCCTTTCCATGAAAATATTAACTATTGATACATCTACTAGCATAGGTAATGTTGCAATTGTAGAAGAGGGGGAGATAAAAGGTGAAGTAACCCTTAATTTACCTTTAACTCACAATCAACGATTAATAAAAAGCTTAGAAACACTTTTAAGGATTACAAAAATTTCTTTTTCTGAAATAGATTTGCTAGCAGTAATAAAAGGGCCAGGTAGTTTTACAGGTCTTCGTATTGGTGTAGCAACAGCTAAAGGATTGGCTTTTGCTTTAAAAAAACCACTTATTGGTGTTAATGGATTAGATACATTAGCATACAATTTTTCCTATATATCTTATTTAATTTGTCCTATGTTGGATGCTCGTAAAAAACAAGTATTTGCTGCATTTTATATAGTAGAAAAAGGAGAGATAAAACGTATTTCTGATTATTATTCCATATTTCCTGAAATTTTATTAAAAGATCTGAGACGTAAAACCATTTTTATTGGTACAGGTGCATTGATTTATAAAGAACTTATTAGACAAAAATTAAAAGAAAAAGCTATTTTTCCTCCTTCTCACCTTCATCGTATTCATCCTGAAACTATTGCTCAATTAGCTCTTAAAGCTATAGAAAAAGGAGAAAAAACTGATCCAATTACTTTTGTACCTTTTTATATTCGTCCTTCTGATGCAGAAATTAACTTTTATAGAAAAAATTAAATTATTAGAAAAACTATATGCACAATTTGAAGAAGAGGTAAAAGAGTTTAAAAAGAATGCTGTTTGCCATAAAGGTTGTGCTGATTGTTGTAAACAAATGGCAAAGATTGATTTGACTACCCTTGAAGCTTTACGTATAAAGGCAAAGATTGAAACATTTGATGAATCTACTAAATTATGGATTAAAAAGCAGTTAAAAAAAGATTTAAAAAAAAGAAAAAAGAAAAATTATGCCACTTGTCCTTTTCTCACTAAAGAAGATACGTGTCTTATTTATGAAGTACGTCCATTTAGCTGTCGATGGATTTATTCTTTGAAAAAGTGTAAAGGCAATCCACCACTTATACATAGCTGTGTTTTTGAAAAAGCCAAAGAAGCTATAAAAAAAATAAAACAACTTGATAATAATGGTTATTCAGGACATATTAGCATTATTCTTCAATTATTAGATCAAACGGAATTCAGAGAGAATTATCTTTTAGATAAACCTAATAAAATTAAAATAAAAAGTTTTCTTCCTTACATTTTACCTAATAAAAACAAATAATGTAGTCAACAACTAGCGATCGTTAAATTTCTTTTCATATCTTATAATTTCTTTAAGTTTTTCTCTTATTCTGCGTTCATCATATATGTTAAGGGACTTTTGAAGACGTGCATCTCCAAGTCTTATAACCATTTTTAGATTTTCCTCTAACTTTCTTTTGTTTCCAAGAATTTGATAGATACGTGCTTTAGCAAGATAAGCAGGGGCATATGTAGGATTGATTCTCAATGCTTCATCAAAATCTGCAAGGGCTTTTTTATATTCTTTAAGCTGTAAATAAACCAACCCTCGATTATAATAAGCACGGGCATTTCTAGGATCTAATCGAATAGCTTCATCAAAATCTTTACAGGCATTTTGATAATCAGAAATCATTACATATGCTACACCACGGCTTCTATAGACCTCACTAGATTTTTCGCCATTTTTAATTGCTCTAGAAAAGGCATCAATACTTTCTTTATATTCCTTTTGAACTAAATGTTGTTTACCTTTTTTTATTAAATCTTCCATTTGTTAAAATTTACAAAATACCATTTATTTTTGCAAGTAAAATTTTAAAATGTTATTATTTTTTAAAAATTAAAAGAGGGATTGAAAAATGTTTAAAATAGGTTGTTGTGGTTTCCCAATAGCTCAAAATAAATATTTTAAAGAATTTTCTACAATAGAAATACAACAAAGTTTTTATCGCAACCTTACCGAAAAACAAGTAAAAAATTGGCGGAATAAAGCTCCATTAGAATTTGAATTTGTCTTAAAAGCCCCTCAATGTGTTACTCATCCTCCTAATAGTCCTACTTATCGACGTTCAGATTTAACAGAAGAAAAAAGAAAATATTGTGGTGGGTTTAGGTTAAATGAAGTAATAGAAGAGATAATGGATATATTTTTTAAACGAGCAGCAATATTAAATACAGAAAAATTTGTCTTTCAAACACCTGCTTCTTTTAAACCTAATTCAGAAAATATTAAAACTATGATTGAATTTTTCAATTATTATAAAAATAAAGGAATTTTTATTTGGGAACCAAGAGGAAAGGAATGGACACAAGAAATTGTTAAACATATTTGTCAGAAAGCCAATCTCATTCATGCAGTTGATCCATTTTTACATGGCCCTCCAGTTTGGGGTAATTTCACTTATTTCAGACTTCATGGAAATCTAAAAAATTATGTTTATTCTTATTCTGATGAGGAGCTTAGAAATATTATTAAAATTTCCTCTCCTTCTGGTTACATTATGTTCAACAATTCTGAAATGTATGAAAATGCTTTAAGATTAAAAAAGATGTTAGCAGAAGACAAATAAATTTTGTGTCAAAATGGCACAGTCTTTTTAGAGGACATATTTAATGGCAGTTTTATTCTTTCATTCAAAACTTTAAAGTGCCTTTTTGACACATTTAAAATCTGTCTTCTAATAAAGTCCTTTCTATTTATTGGAATTTCGTTTGGCACATAAGTTGCTCAAAGCTTCAAAATGAAAACATGACTATCTTAAAGATATCAATAGGAATTTTATTGATAATGATGTCTGTATCTTTTGGAAAGGCAGAGAATTTGGAAGAAGGGATTAAGGCATTTAGGACAGGCAAATATGAAGAAGCCAAGAATAAACTAGAATTATTTTTAAAAAAACATCCACAGTCTCCCAAAGCTATTTTGTTTTTAGGACGAGTTTACAAGAAAATGGGTAAATTTTCTGAAGCTGAAAAAATATGGCAAGAAGCCATTCGCAAGTATCCTAAAAATTCATACTATCATTTATTTTTCTATGAATTAGGTATTCTTGCTTATGAATTAAAACAACCAGAAAAAGCCATAAAATTGCTTTTAAAGGCTTTAGAAAACTGTAAAGATAAGCAGCTTTCTATGGAAATCTGTTTTGCTATTGGTAACTGCTATGTAGATATGAATAATTATTTAGCTGCTCGCAATTTTTATCAAGAAGCTTTAAATAAAGGAATTTTGCCTTATGAATATCTTAAAAAGCATCCTAAAACTTATCTCAATGTAGCTGAAATATTCTTTATTTATGGAAATTATGAAAAAGCAGTTGATGCTTATTTAGAAATCGCTTCTCTTTTTCCTAAATCAGATTTTGCTCCAAAAGCATGGTTAAGAGCAGGGGATGCTTTAATAAAAATGAAAAAGTTTAAAAAGGGATTAGAAGCTTATGCAAAGGTTATTTATCTCTACCCAGAAAGTGAAGAGGTATGGCTTAGTAAATTTCGTATGGCAGATTTAGCTACTGAAAAACCTGGTTTAAAATTACCACTTACTAGTTATTATGAAGCATATAAGCATCCATATGAAACATATCTAGAGCTTACAAAAGCTCCATTACCAGAATTATCAGAATTAGCCTATTTTAGGCTAGCACAAATTTTTTTACGAGAAAATCAATTTGCTCAAGCAGTAAAGTTTCTGGAAAAACATCAAAATAAATTTCATCAGCTTAAAGAACATGTATTAGATTTAATGAAAAAAGCTATTATTGGCTGGATTAAAAAGGCATATCAAGATCATCAATATTTGCTTGTTTTGGAAATCTATATGAAATATCAGTCTTATCTTGATAAGGTTGATAAAGATTTCCTTGAAAAGATTGCTGAAGCTTATTATGAACTCGGTTTTTATGAAGAAGCTTTAAAAATTTATCAAAAAATCTCTTTAAATTCAGAAAGCTTATTAAAACTTGCTAAAATATATTATGCTCTTCGTTGTTATCCTGATGCTTATCATCTATTACAATCATTTCTTACAAAAGTAGCAGAATTTTCTAAAAAATGTGATGCCACTTATTTATTAGCAGAAGTTAATTTAGCTCAAGGCAAATATAAAGAAGCAATACCACTTTATATTGAATTCCTTGAACAATGTACTCCTTCTAATCCATATGCCCTTTATATACCGATTGCTAAATGCTATGCCGAGATAAATGCCTATCAGGATGCTATTTCATTTCTTGAAACTATGTTCAGTTTTATTGAAAAAAAGGAATTTGAAAAACAATTTATTAGAGAAGGACATTGGCTTCTAGCAAATTGTTATTACCAGGTAGGAGATTATGAAAATGCTTTAAAACATTATTATGAAGTACTATCTCTTGAAAATGACGAAGATTTTACTCTCCTTGTTTGGTATTTTATTGCTGATTGTTATCTTAAAACTGGCCAAAAAGAAAAAGCAATTAGTACTTATCAAAAACTTAAAGAAAAAGATTCTTTTTGGCAAAGCTTAGCTAATTATGCACTAGACAATATAAATTGGAATAAAAAGTATCAAAGGTATCTAAAAGTCTTTACATTTACAGGAGGAAATAATGATAGAGAGAGTTAGTTTTAATGATTTTGAGATAGTAAAAAATATAGCAGAAAAAAAGGATTCTTCTTTTGGAGAAATTTTAAAAACTTATCTTCAAAAGGTTAATGCTGAACAAAAAATAGCTGATGAAATGATAAATCGTTTTCTTGCTGGAGAAGCAGATATTCATCAAGTTATGATTGCTTTGGAAAAAGCAGAACTTTCTTTTCAATTAATGATGCAAGTGAGAAATAAGCTAATTGAAGCTTATCATGAAATTATGAGGATGCAAATATAATGATGGATAGGTTAAGAGAAATTATTAAAAAAATTAAATCTTTATCTTTAAGTCAAAAAATTGCTTTAGTTATTATTGTTGCTTTGATTATAAGTAGCATTTGTGTAAGTTTTCTTTGGATATCTTCTCCTGAATATCAACTTCTCTATGGTAATCTTTCTCCAGAAGATGCAGGTACAATAGTAAAAAGATTAAAAGAATTGCATATTCCATATAAATTGAAAAATGGTGGACGAGATATCTATGTACCTCAAAATAGAGTATATGAAACCCGTCTTACTTTAGCCAGTGAAGGTTTACCAAAAGGTGGACAGATTGGATTTGAAATCTTTGATCGCCGTATATTTGGCATAACTGATTTTGTGCAGAAGTTGAATTATCAGCGAGCCCTTCAGGGAGAATTGGCTCGGACAATTTCTAGTCTTAACGAAGTTAAATGGGCTAGGGTACATATTGTAATACCTGAAGAATCTTTATTTACTACTGAAAAAAAGCATCCTTCAGCTTCAGTACTATTAAAATTAAATCCTGGTCAACAACTTAATCGAGAACAGATTAAAGCTATTACTTATTTAGTAGCTGCAAGCATTCCTCAATTAAAACCTGAGGAAGTAGTTGTAGTAGATACTAGTGGAAATATGTTGGCTGGAGGTAAAAGTAATGTCTACTCCGGAGAAAGACTAACAGAGCTTTTAAAGGTTCAACACCAATTGGAAAATCAATTAGAGCAAAAAATAAAAGATTTATTAGAAAAAGTCGTAGGGTCAGGAAAGGTAGTGGCAAAGGTTTCAGTTGAAATGGACTTTTCAAAATTAGAAAAAACACAAGAACTTTATGACCCAGAATTAAAAGTAGCTAGAAGTGAGCAAGTAACTGAAGAGATAGCAAGTGGAAGTGAAAATATTCCTGCTGGAATTCCAGGTGTAGTTTCCAATTTACCTCAAACACAAGCTACTGCTTCATCTACTAAAACTACACCTTACAAGCAAAAAAGAACAAATAAGATAGTCAATTATGAGATTACTAAAACAATTCAGCATATTACAGAACCTATGGGAAAAATTAGGAAAATATCAGCAGCTGTTCTTGTAGATGGTATTTATAAAGAAATAGAGGGAGAAATGCGTTATTTTCCTCGTACAGAAGAAGAAATAGAAAAATTTAAAGCTATTGTAGAGAAAGCAATTGGTTTTAGTAAAGAAAGAGGTGATCAAGTAGAAGTAGTAAATATACCATTTGATCAAACATTCTTTAAAGAGCAAGCCAAGATTGAAAAGGAAATGGAAAATATAGCAAAACGGCAATGGTGGTATCAATTAGCTATTTCTGTTATTAAAGGTATTGTACTATTAGTTCTTATCTTTACACTTATACGTCTACTGAAAAATTTAACAAAATCTATAACTCCAGAAGTATCTGTACCTAAAGAATTACCAAAACCTGTTAAGGAACTTGAAGCTACTGTAGGTGCTTTACCTGCTGAGAAAGATCTTGAAGAGATGAAAGAAGAGATAAAACAAATCGCTCAAAAAGAACCTGCTCGTCTAGCTCAAGTAGCTCAGGCATGGCTTAGGGAGGAATAAATGCATAAGAAATTGAATGGTTTAGAAAAAGCCTCAATTTTACTACTTAGTTTGGATGAAAATTTAGCTGCTCAAGTGTTAAGAAATCTAGATGATAGAGAGATTCAAAAGTTAACTCAATGTATGTCTCAATTAGAAGTTGTTAGTAAAGAAGAAATAAAAGAAGTATTAAAGGAAGCTATACAGAAGTTAAAAGAAGTTGGGATTGTAGGAAAAGGAAAAGATTTTGTCTCTAGACTTCTTACTAAAGCCTTAGGAGAAAAAAGAAGTGAAGAGCTTTTGAAGGTATTAAAAGGAATTTCCACTTTTCCAGGTGAAACAGGAAGTACATTTCAATTGGATAGCAAAATGCTAGCTACACTTATCCAAGATGAACATCCTCAGATTATTGCCCTTATTCTTTCATGTATGGATCCAGAAAAAGCAAAAGAAGTTATTAGTGAATTGCCTCAAGAATACAGAGCAGACATCATTTATCGAATTTCTACTATGGAAAGTATTCCTCCTGAAGTAGTAGAGGAGATTCAAGAGACACTACGTAATAAAATTACTGGCACAGGTATAGGAGAGGCAAGACATGGAGGATTAGATAAAGTTTTAGAGATTGTGAAAAAAATGGATAAAAATACAATTGAAGCTATTTTAACTGATCTTCAAGAATTAGATTCAAATCTTGCTGTTAAAATAGAAAATCAATTGTTTACTTTTGAAGATCTAATTCATCTAGATGATCGTAGTGTTCAAACTTTACTTCGTGAGATTGATACTCGTGATTTAGTATTAGCCTTAAAAGCCGCTAGTGAAGAGCTTAAAGACCTATTTTTGAGAAATGTTTCTCAAAGAGCACGGGAGATGATTTTAGATGACATGGAAGCCATGGGGCCAGTAAGATTGAAAGATGTAGAAGCAGCTCAACAAAGAATCGTTGATGTAGCAAAGAAATTAGAAGAGGAAGGTAAGATTATTTTACAAAGAAGTGGAGAAGAAAATGTCTTTGTCTAATGTGAAAAATTTTGAGTATCAAGATGCTTCTGTTTTTGAGATTAAAGGGGATGTAAAAGAAATAACACCACTTTTCTCTTTACCCAAAGAGGCATCATCTGAAGATTTACTTGTTAAAGCAAAGGAAGAAGCAGAGCAAATTAAAAAACAAGCTTATGAAACTGGTTTTAAACAAGGATTAAAAGAAGGAATAAAACAAGGAGAGAAAGAAGCAAAAATAGAAATTTTGAAAAAAGCTGAAAAAAAATTGGAAAACTTAGAGAAAATAATTGAGGAAATTGCACAGTTTAGACAAAAACTTTTCCAAAAAATGGAAAAAGAGATCCTTGGATTAGCATTAGCTATTGCAAAAAAAATTGTCAAACAAGAAGTAAATATAAACAAAGAGGTAATTTTAAATAACATTCGAGAAGCAATTAATAAATTAACAGAAGTTGATAGGGTTTTTGTAAAAGTAAATCCTGAAGATTATGAATTTATTCAACAATATAGACCAGATTTTTTAGAAACATTAAATCAAAAGCAAAAGATAAAACTGATAAAGGATGAGACAATAAAACGTGGTGGATGTTTGATTGAAACAGATTTTGGACAGATAGATGCTAGAATTGAAACACAATTGGAAAATCTTACAAAAGACTTATGCAGGGCATGATAGATTTAAATAAATATTATCGAAGAATTGTTGAATCTGAACCGATTTTAGTAAGGGGTAAAGTGAAAAAAGTAGTTGGACTTGTTGTTGAGGGTGCGGGTGTGAAGGCTGCTGTAGGTGATGTATGCGAGATTGTAACAAGTGATAAAAAAATAGAGGCAGAGGTGATTGGTTTTAAAGAAAATATGCTTCTTTTAATGCCTTTTGGTGAAATACGAGGAGTTTTACCTGGAAGTGAAATTCTACATTTGGAAAGACGAGCTACAGTAGGTGTAGGTAAAGGATTATTGGGGAGAATAATAAATGCTTTAGGAGAACCACTTGATGATAAAGGAGGAATAAAAATAGAAGAAGAATACCAACTTTATGCTCTATCTTCCAATCCACTTGAAAGAATTCCTATAGATACACCACTTGATGTAGGCATAAGAAGTATAAATGGATTACTTACTTTAGGAAAAGGCCAAAGAATAGGCATCTTTTCTGGTAGTGGAGTGGGAAAAACAACTCTGCTTGGGATGATGGTGAGGAATGCTGAAGCTGATGTGAAAGTAGTTGCCCTTATTGGAGAAAGAGGAAGAGAAGTGAGAGATTTTGTGGAAAAGCATATTAAAAATGCTATGAATAAAACAGTTCTAGTAGTAGCAACTTCTGATCAACCGCCTCTTTTACGTATGCGAGGTGCTTTTGTAGCAACAGCTATTGCCGAATATTTTAGGGATCAGGGAAAAGATGTGCTTTTAATTATGGATTCTCTTACCCGTTTTGCTATGGCTCAACGTGAATTAGGGCTTTCTGCAGGTGAACCACCTACTACTAAAGGCTATACACCTTCAGTTTTTGCTACTTTACCAAAGCTGTTAGAAAGGGCAGGTTATTGGCAAAAGGGTAGTATTACTGCTCTTTATACAGTATTAGTAGAAGGTGATGATATGTCAGATCCTATTGCTGATGCTTCAAGGGCAATCTTAGATGGACATATCATACTTGCACGAGAACTTGCCAGACAAAATCATTATCCTCCAATAGATATTTTAAACAGCGTTAGTAGAGTAATGCCAGATATTGTAGATCAAAAGCATCTTTATTTAGCAAATGAATTTCGAGATGCTTTGGCTGCTTATAAGTCTGCAGAAGATTTAATTAATATTGGTGCCTATGTGAAAGGAAGTAATCCGCGCATAGATAGATCTTTAGAACTTATAGAAAAACTTAGGACTTATTTAAAGCAAGATATGAATGAAAAAGTTTCTTTTGAAAAAAGCATAGAACAATTACAGGAGATCTTCTATGAAATTTAAATTAGAACAAGTTTTAACATTTCATCAAAAACAAGAAGAAAGATTATCAAAAGAATTAGCAGATATTAAATTAAAACTAGAAAATCAACGAGCTCATTTGCAGTCTTTAAATGATGAAAGAATAAATTTGCTTAATTCTATTCGTGATCATCAAGAAAAATCAGAAGGATTGTGGGATGTTATTGCCTGTTTTCATTATTTAAGTGTTTTAGACAAAAAAATCGAAAAGGCAAAGGAAGGGATTAATATTCTTAAAATTCAATATGAAGTAAAGCAGAAACAGCTTATTGAGACAGCTAAAGAAAGGAAAATCTTAGAAAAACTTAAGGAAAGATGGTGGAGACAGGAACAGAAAGTTTTGCTTAAAAAAGAACAAGTATTATTAGATGAATTTGCTATTAATGGTTATGTGCGCAGGGAAGGTTAAAAAAATAATTTGTTTAATCATAATTTGTTTAATTTTAAATTGGATTAAAGTACTTGCACAAGAAGATGCTCCAAGGTTTGAAAAAGAAATTAAGCTTATAGAGCTTTTAAAACAAAAGGAAAAAAAGCTTATGGAAAAAGAAGCTATTTTAAAAGAGAAAGAGAAAAAATTATCTGCTATTAAAGATGAAATCACTGCATTATTAAAAAAATTAATGGCATTAAAAAAGGAATTAGAAAAATATTTTGCTCAATTAGAAGCTGTAAATGATGACCGTCTTAATCAATTAGCTAAAATGTATGAATCCACTCCACCAGAACAAGCTGGAAAAATGCTAGAAGTGCTTGAACCAAAATTGGCAGCACAGATTATTTTACGCATGGATAAAACAAAAGCAGGTGCTATTTTAGGATATTTAAATCCTCAAATTGCTCGAAAAATCACTGAAGAAATGACAAAGCTGAGGTAATTATGGATATTGCTACTATTTTAGGTATTATTTCTGCCTTTGGTTTAATGATTGCAGCTATTTTGCAAGGTAGTGGTTTAACACTTTTTATAGATATTCCATCTGTCTTAATAGTAGCTGGAGGAACTATTGGTGCTACATTAATAGACTTTCCTTTAAAAGAAGTTTTTCGAGCAGTAAAGGTAGCCAAAAATGCTTTTTTTAACAAACTGGAAGTTCCTACAGAGTATGTACGCCTTCTTGTTTCTTTTGCTGAAAGAGCACGTAAAGAAGGGATTCTTGCTTTAGAAGCAGAAACTGAAAAGATAGATAATCCATTTCTTAAAAAAGGTCTTCAAATGCTTGTAGATGGTTTTGAACCAAGAGTAATAGAAGATACTTTAGGGAAAGAGATAGATTATTTAAAAGAAAGACATAAATTGGGAGCAGATATTTTCACTGCTATGGGTACATTTTCTCCAGCTATGGGAATGATTGGTACTCTTATAGGTTTAGTGCAGATGCTTCAAAATATGTCTGATCCAAGTTCTATTGGGCCAGCAATGGCTGTTGCATTGATTACCACTTTTTATGGAGCTGTCTTGGCTAATGTAGTTTTTCTTCCTATTAGTGGCAAACTTCAAGTATTAAGTAAATATGAGTGTTTAATAAAAGAAATGATTTTGGAAGGAATATTGGCTATTTCAGAAGGACTCAATCCTCGAATAGTTGAGCAAAAACTTCATGTATTTTTAGAACCAAGGCTAAGGGCATTAACTGAAAAGAAGGGAGAGTAATGCCAAGGAAGAAAAAAGAAGAAGAAAGTAAAAGACCTAATACTTTTGTAATTAGTTTTGCTGCACTCTCTACTATTATTCTAGCATTTTTCATCACTATGACTACAATGGCCACCATTGTTGAAGAAAAGGTAGTAAGAGGTTTTTATTCTATTAGAGCAAGCTTTGGGGTAACTGGTGGGAAAATCTCTCCATTAGAAAGTTTCTTAGGTACCCTAGAGGAATACACTTTGGAAGGTGTAGATCATAAAGCAATTTTACAATTACAAGAGTTTTTACGTAAGCATCCTTTAGCAAAGGATATTCATTTAGGTATTACAAAAAGAGGATTGATTGTAGCATTGGGAGCTGATTTGCTATTTTCACCAGGAAGTGCAGAATTACATCCTCGCATTTACCCAATTTTGGAAAAAGTTGCTTGGTTAATTAGTAGTTGTAAAAATCAAATAAGGATAGAAGGTTATACTGATAATACTCCTATTCATACTTCACTTTTCCCTTCTAATTGGGAGCTCTCAGGGAATAGGGCATTAGCTGTTTTGAAATATTTCTTAAATAAAGGAATTCCAGCCAAAAGAATGGTAGCTGTTGGCTATGGAGAAACAAATCCTCTTTTCCCTAACGATACTCCAGAACATCGAGCAAAGAATAGAAGAGTATGGATTGTTTTAGAAGGAATACCAAAAAAAATAAAGAAATCAGAAATTTTAAATGTACGAGGTTTTATTTTCAAAGTGAGGTAAAGAATGGCTAAAAGAGATCCAAATTTTTGGATGCTTACTTATTCTGATATGATGACACTCCTTCTTACCTTTTTTGTGATGTTAATTTCAATGTCTTCATTTGATATTGAGAAATTTAAAACATATGCAGCTAGTGTAGGTCATGCTTTAATAAGTGGAAATGGTCTTGGTATATTTAAAAAAGGAGGAACAGGAAAGATTGAATTAATTTCTCGTCGTGAGATTTTAGAACAATTAAAGAAAACTGTACCAAAAAACATAGTAGCAGAGCTTACCAGAAATATAGAAGTAATACCAAGAAAAGATGGGTGGATTTTTAGAATTCCTGCTGATATTCTTTTTGCTCCAAATAGTCAAGAAATTTCTCCTAATGCTTATCCCATTTTAGATAAAATTTCTATGTTAATTAAAAATTTATTAGTTGATGTGGAAGTAAGAGGTCATACTGATGACAAAGAGAAAAATAAATGGGAACTTTCTTTAAGACGGGCAGCAAAGGTACTTCGATATTTTACTGAAAAGAAAAAACTAAATCCTGAGCGTTTTGTTCTTATGGGGTTTGCTGATACAAAACCTATAGTGCCTAACATTAATGAAGAAAATAGAGCAAAAAATAGAAGAGTAGAAATTATTGTTAAAAAGAAAAAATTTATTATAGGGAGCTAATTATGGCAGAAGAAGAAACTCAAAAATTGGAAGAGAAAAAAGAAAAAAAGGACTTTCTTAAGCTAATAATGGTGATTTCTCAAATTCTCATTCTGCTTTTAGTTGTAGCAATATTTGTTTATTTTAAATTCTTTTTCTCTTTACCCACTGTTCCTGCTACAGTGGAATCACAAGAAAAAATAAAGAAGCAAGAAGAGTCTACTGTACAAAAACAAGTAATTTCTCATTTAGATCCTTTTGTTGTTAATCTTTTAGATGAAGAAGGGAGACGTTTTTTAAAAGTAACAATAGATTTAGTAGTGGAGTCTGAAAAAGTAAGTAAAGAAATAGGAGAAAGATTGCCAGAAATAAGGGACCTTATTATTGTATGTCTTAGTGATAAAAGTTTTAATGAAATTTCAGACCAAATGGGGAAAATGAGGTTAAGGAATGAAATTAAACAGCAGCTTAACAGTCTACTTACCACAGGAAAAGTAACCAAAGTTTTATTTACTGAGTTTGTAGTGCAATAAGGAGGAAAAATGTCTCAAATATTAACAGAAAAAGAAGTAGAGGTTCTACAAAAAGCCCTTAGTGAAAAGCAAGTCTCATTGGAAGGAGAGAAAAGAGTACCAAAGGTTCAAAAATATGATTTTATTGTTCAAAAAAGGATAACTCCCCGCATTGCAGCTATTTTAAATGTAGTTTTTAACCGTTTTTTAGTAAACTTTAGGGCTTCTCTTTCTTTAAAATTAAGACGAGTTATTAGAATGCAACTTTTGCCTTTTGATAATCAAAAATTTAATGAATTGACCGAAGGATTACCACCTGTATGTTGGTTAGAAATTATTGAAATAGCACCATTACCAGGTCAATGTCTTTTTATTATTAATCCTGAACTTGTTTCCGTCTTAGTAGACCTTCTTTGTGGTGGAAATGGGAAAAGACCAACAAAAGAAATTCAAGCTGTTTTTGCTCCCTTAGAACAATCAGTAATGAATAAAATTGTTGTTTTAGCCCTTAAAGATTTGGAAAGTGCTTGGGAAACAGTGATGAAGGTAAAAGTAAAGTCAGTAGGATTAGAATTTAATCCACAATTACTTACAGGATTTTCTCCTGATGATTATTTCTGTCTTATTCCTGTTAAGGTTACATTAGGAGAATTCAATAGCATGATGGCCTTTGGTTTGCCTCATTATACTTTAGAACCTTTAAAAGAACAATTTTTAGAAAAAAAAGAAGTCCAACCAGTTGACCAAGAAGCTATGCAAAAACTACTAAATCATCTTTTAGATACAGAAGTTGAAGTTACTGTAGAATTAGCAACCAAAGAAATGCGTTTGAAAGACATTATGGAAATGGAAAGAGAGAAAATCATTGATCTTAATAAAAGTCTTTCAGAGGAAGTAATTGTAAAAGTGGAAGGTATGCCTTTGTTTAAAGGTTATCCTGTCCAATTTAAGGGCAACAAAGCAGTAAAGATTTCAGAGGTATTAAAATCTTTTTCTCTAGAGGAGGAAGTTCATGAAACAAACAATACCAAAGGATAAAGTGAAGGAAATCTTAAAAGAAGCTGCAGATCAACATATAGCAGCACCAAATTTAGAATTAATTTTAGATGTTCCTTTACAAGTTACTGTAGAGTTGGGAAGGACAAAAATGACTATTAGAGATCTTTTACGTTTAAGAGAAGGCTCAGTAATAGAGCTTTCCACTCCAGTAGGAGAGCCGTTAGATATTCTTGTTAATCAGAAACCCGTTGCTAAAGGAGAAGTTGTGGTTGTGAATGAAAGATATGGCGTGAGAATCCTTTCAGTAATAAGTCAGATGGAAAGACTAGAACAGCTTAAATAATGGAGGAGATATGAGATTTTTAGTAACTTTTATCACTCTTTTTCTTATAATGATTTCCTTATGTTTTGCAAATGAAGCAAAAAAAGATATTGTAAATGAAACTTTAGACAAATACATTTCTCCTCTTAAAACAAATCCTGATAGAAAAATGATATCTGAAAATTTTCCTCAATCATCACTTCCTTCTTTATTGAAAAGTTTAAGTGCTTTATTTTTCGTTTTAGGGATAATTTTATTAAGTTTTTGGGGTTTTAAAAAAATAATAAAACGGGGAATGAAAAATATTAGTGGGCAAATGATAAAGGTAATAGCTCTTCATCATCTTTCACCACGTCAAATGATTGCAGTAGTAGACATTATTGGTGAAAGGTTGGTTTTAGGAATAACACCTAATCAGATTACTACTTTAGCTAAATTAAATACATCTAAAGTAGATACAGAATTTGCTGTGAATTTTAGACAAGAAGCTTTAAAGACAGAAAATGCTATGTCTCAGATGTTGGCGATTTTAAAAGAGAAAATGGGGGAATTAAAGCGAATATGAAGAAAGTAATTGCAATAATCATTTTAACTATTTTTTGCTGTCCTAATATAGGTTTTTCTCAAGAGTTTTTCAATCATTCTTATACTATAAGTACAGTTATACAAATTGCTATTTTACTTACAATTCTTTCCTTAGCTCCTGCTATTTTAATTATGCTTACTTCTTTTACTCGCTTTATAATAGTTTTTTCTATCTTAAGACAAGCTATGGGTACTCAACAGATGCCTCCTAATCAGGTACTGATTGGAATTTCTCTTTTCCTTACTTTCTTTGTAATGACTCCTGTATGGCAAAAAATTAATCAGCAAGCATTTAAACCTTATCTTTCTCATCAACTTTCTTTAGAAGCTGCCTTTGTTAAAGCTTCAATTCCTTTACGTGAATTTATGCTTAAACAAACTCGAGAAAAGGATTTAGCCCTATTTGCAAAATTAGCAAAAATTACCCCAGCGACACCAGCTGATTTACCAATGACAATTATTATCCCAGCTTTTGTCATTAGTGAATTGAAAACAGCATTTCAAATAGGCTTTTTCATTTATATACCATTTCTTGTTATTGATATGGTTGTAGCCTCTGTCTTACTTTCTATGGGAATGTTGATGCTACCGCCTATTATGATTTCTCTACCATTTAAATTAATGCTTTTCGTATTAGTAGATGGATGGGGATTGATTGTGGGTTCACTGTTACAAAGCATTAATTTTTAGGAGGAGAAAGATGACACCTGAATTTGTTTTAGGTATAGGACAGGAGACTTTAAAAATAACACTGCTTATCTCTGCACCTATGCTTTTAGCTGGTTTAATTGCAGGAGTACTAGTAAGTCTTTTTCAAGCTGTTACTCAAATCCATGAAATGACTTTAATTTTTGTACCTAAAATTTTAGCAGTAGTAGTAGCTTTAATCTTTTTTTCACCATGGATGTTACGTTTAATGTTAGATTTTACTATACGCATTTTTACTCAATTTCCTATTTATTTGGGATGAAAAATGAAGGAATTAACTATTTTAATAACAAAATATTTACCTTATAGTACTTACTTTTTCCTTATCTTTGTCCGAGTCTTTGGTATAGTTTATTTCTTTCCTTTCTTTAACAGTATGATTGTGCCTTGGCAGGTAAAAGCAGGACTAGCAGCTATTATGAGTTTTATTATTTTACCATTTTTTAAGTTTCAAGTTATATCATTTGATATTTGGGAATTGGGAATAGCAGTTATCCGTGAATTATGTGTTGGTCTCAGCTTAGGATTTATCATTCAAATAATATTTGATGGTATTCATTTAGCAGGTCAAATAGTCGGTTATCAAATGGGTTTTGCTATTGTAAATGTGATTGATCCATATATGAATACTCAAATTTCTATTATTGCTCGATTTAAAGGATTATTAGCTTTATTAATATTCTTTAGCCTAAATGCCCATTATTTAGTAATTTCAGGTTTACTTAAAAGCTTTGAGCTTGTGCCTATTGCTGGATGGACATTCAAAAACCGCATGGCAGCTCAACTTGTTCGGTGGACAGGAGACATATTTATTATGGCATTAAAAATTGCCTCTCCTGTACTTGTCACTCTTTTTTTAACTAACATCGCCTTAGCTCTTATTGCCCGCACTATGCCCCAAATAAATGTATTTATTATTGGTTTTCCATTAGAAATAGGCATAGGCTTTTTAATGCTTGGAATTACTATGCCTTTTTTCTCTTGGTGTTTCCGACAATTTTTTGAAAAAGGGCTTTATGAAATGTGGTTTAATCTCCGTTTAGGAGGATTATAGTGCCTTGGTTTAGAGAAGAAGATAAAACTGAACCGGCAACGCCGAAAAGGCGAGAAGAAGCTCGCAGTAAAGGGCAAGTAGCTAGGAGTCAAGAAATCCCTTCAGCCTTTATCATTTTAGGAAGTACTTTAGTTCTTTATTTCTGTGGAAATTATATGTGTCGTCAGTTGGTTTGTTTTAGTAAAGAGATTTTTATAGAAGCAGGTCGTTTCCCATTAAATGATGTAAATTTCCTTAAAATAAGCATTTTAAGTATAAAAACTATAAGTTATATAATGTGTCCATTATTTGTAACCTTGGTGATAATTGGTTTTTCAGGTAATTGTTTACAAACAGGTTTCCTTTTCACTACTTATCCAATCATTCCTGATATTTCCCGTATTAATCCTATAAATGGTATAAAACGTTTATTTTCAATGAGTTCTTTTATCGAATTAATTAAATCTTTATTTAAATTGTTACTTATAGGTTTTGTTACTTATAGGACTATTAAATCAGAATTACCTTATCTTTCTATGTTAAGTACTACTTCTTATTATGATGTATTTGTTTATACAGCGAAAATAACATTAAAACTTTGTCTACAAGTAGGTTTAATTATGTGTATTTTAGCTATAGCAGATTATTGTTATCAAAGATATGAATATGAAGAAGGCTTAAAGATGACAAAACAGGAAGTAAAGGAAGAATATAAAGAAAGAGAAGGTGATCCAAAGATTAAGGCAAGATTAAGAAGTATGCAACGGCAGCTTGCTAGAAGACGTATGCTTCAGGAAGTACCTAAAGCTGATGTAGTTATTACTAACCCAACATTAATAGCTGTAGCACTCAAATATACCTATGGAGAGATGCCAGCACCTCAGGTAGTAGCTAAAGGAGCAGGATTTTTAGCAGAAAAAATAAAACAAATTGCTATAACACACAATATTATGATTGTAGAGAATAAATGGCTAGCGCAAATTCTTTATAGAACTGTAAATGTTGGTGATTTTATACCTCCTAAACTATATCAAGCAGTAGCTGAAGTTTTAGCATATGTCTATCAGATTAAAGGGAGGAGGATAGCAGTCTGATGTTAGAACAATTAAAACGAAGTGATCTTTTTGCCGCAATAGGGATTGTTGTTATTTTGATGGTGATGATCATCCCTATACCTCCTTTCTTAATGGATATTTTACTTACTTTTAGCATTAGTTTTTCCCTTATTATTTTGCTTGTAGCTATGTATATTTTAAAACCTTTAGAATTTTCAGTATTTCCTTCTATTCTTCTTGTAGCTACTCTATTTCGACTTTCTCTTAATATTGCCTCTACTCGCCTAATTTTACTTCATGGAAATGAAGGACCAACAGCAGCTGGACAGGTAATACGTGCCTTTGGCCAATTTGTGGTAGGCGGAAATTATGTTGTTGGATTTATAGTATTTCTCATCCTTGTAGTTATTAACTTTGTAGTAATTACCAAAGGTGCAGGTCGTATCGCAGAAGTAGCTGCCCGTTTCACACTTGATGCTATGCCTGGAAAGCAAATGAGTATTGATGCGGATTTAAATAGTGGTCTTATTGATGAAGCTGAAGCAAGAAGACGGCGAGAATTAATTTCAAAAGAAGCGGATTTTTATGGTGCTATGGATGGAGCAAGCAAGTTTGTAAGAGGTGATGCTATTGCTGGCATTATTATTACTCTCATCAATATTGTTGGAGGACTAATTATTGGTGTCCTTCAACAGGGGATGTCTTTATCTAAGGCAGCTAAGACTTACACTATTTTAACTGTTGGTGATGGTCTTGTAAGTCAAATACCAGCCCTTATTGTCTCTACAGCTGCTGGCATTATTGTTTCTAGAGCTGCTTCTGAATCTAACCTTGGTCAAGATATGGCTAAGCAATTATTTAACTATCCTAGAGCAGTATTTACTGCTGCTTTTATTGTCTTTTGCTTTGGCTTTTTGCCTGGTTTGCCTCATATTCCTTTTTTGCTTCTTGGACTTGCAATTGGTGGTTTAGGTTATGTGGTAATGCAAGCACAGCAAAGAATAGAAGAAGAGACTATGGCTGAAGTACCTCTGGAGGAAGAAGAAGAAATAACAGAAGTGCCTCCTTTAGATCCTATTGGACTTGAAATTGGTTATCGCTTAATTCGTTTAGTAGACACATCTCAGGGAGGTGATTTATTAGAGAGAATAAAACTTTTGAGAAAAAAATACGCACAGGAAATGGGCTTTATTTTACCCCCTGTGCGGATAAGAGACAATCTTCAATTATCTCCTAATGCTTATTCAATCCTTATTAAAGGAATAGAAATAGCTAAAGGAGAGTTAATGATGGGTTACCATTTAGCCATTAATCCAGGAAATGTAAAAGGGAAAATAGAGGGTATTGAGACTAAAGAGCCAGTTTTTGGACTTCCTGCCCTTTGGATACCAGAAAAGGAGGTTAAAAAAGCTCAAGCCCTAGGTTATACAGTTGTTGATCCCACAACAGTACTTATTACTCATTTTACTGAAGTAATCAAAAGACATTGTTATGAGCTTCTTGATAGACAAGAAGTGCAAGCACTATTGGATAGTTTGCGAAAGACACATCCTAAAGTAGTGGATGATCTTATTCCAAATGTATTAAGCCTTGGTATTGTGCAGAAAGTGCTTCAGAATCTTTTACGCGAACAAGTGCCTATTAGAGATTTAGTAACCATTTTAGAGACTTTAGCTGATTATGCACCAATGACAAAGGATCCAGAAGTTCTTACAGAATATGTAAGAGAAAGATTGGGTCGCTATATTGTAAAACAATATCAAACAGAAGATGGCACACTTCCTGCTATTATGCTTGATCAGGAAGTGGAAGATCTTATTAAAAAGGGTATTGAACAAGCAGAATTTAAATCATATCCAGTGTTGGAGCCTCAAGTGCTTAATAAACTTACTGCCCAATTAAATAAAGCCATTTCTCAATTAACAACTCAAGGATATTTGCCCGTAATTTTATGTTCTACTAATGTGCGCAGATATTTTAAAAGACTATTTGAAAGAATAATGCCACAATTAATAGTGCTTTCATATAACGAAATACCGAGCAATATCAAAATAAAGTCCCTAGGAGTAGTGAGGTTAGGAGATGAAGATTAAACGTTTTGAAGCACAAACTGTTCAAGAGGCAATAAAGCAAATAAAAGAAACATTAGGTCCTGATGCTGTAATTCTTTCTATTAAAGAAATCAAGAGAGGAAAGGGTATTTTAGGTTTTTTACATAAAGGAGTGGAAGTAACAGCTGCTATAGATATGCCTGTAGAGCATTCTGAAAGTCCTGTTGAAGAAAAATTTGAAAAGATAGAGTCTTTTTCTAATTTAGTTCGAGTAATGGAGGAACTTAAATTAGAGATAAAAGAGCTTAAAGATTACATTCAAACATTTATGCCAAGTCCTACAGAAGCTAGTACAGAAATTTTTAATCTTTGCCAACAAATGAGAATGAATGGTTTAGCAGCGGAGATTGCCTTAAAGTTAATTGAAGGATTTAAAGAAGGATTTTTAGATACAATTGATGAAAATATGAACATTCAAGAATTTCTTAGTTATTTGTTAAGTAGTTTAGTTAAAATTTTACCACCATTAGAGGATATAAAAGATGAGCAAAAAATTGCTGTTTTTGTAGGTCCTACAGGTACAGGTAAAACTACCACATTAGCTAAGATTGCAGGAAATTTAGTTAAAGTAGGTAAAAATGTAGGTATTATTACATTAGATCCTCGAAAATTTGCTTTAGAACAGCTTAACTTTTATGCCAATAACTGGGGAATACCAATAGAAAAGGTAAAATCACCAAAAGGACTAATAAAGGCAATTAGACGTTATGTAGAAAAGGATGTGATTTTTATAGATACTTGTGGTTGTAGCCCTAACAATGAATTTCAGATTAAAGACCTTGGTCGCTATTTACATCAATTGTCAAAACCATTGTTAATTTATCTAGTCTTAAGTGTGACAACAAAAGAAGAGATACTTTTAAAAACAGCAAAACAATTTGATTTTCTTTCTATTTCTAGCCTTCTTTTTACCAAACTAGATGAAGGAGATGCACATGGCACTATTTTCAATCAGATGATTTATACAGGTAAACCGTTGTCTTATTTAACTACAGGGCAACGGGTGCCTGAGGATATAGAGATAGCCACCCCTGAACGGGTGATTGATTTAGTTATCAATAACTTAAGAGGTGATAGCGATGTTGAGAGAAACGCTCAGATATCGTGAGAAAATGCCAAATGCTGCGTATTATGCAGGTAATAGGTATAAAATTAAAGCTCCTCAGGCCCGAGTTATATCTATTACTAGTGGTAAAGGAGGGGTAGGTAAGACAAATGTAGTAGCTAATCTTGCCTATGTCTTAAGCCAAATAGGGAAAAAGGTTTTAGTAGTAGATGCGGATTTGGGGTTAGCAAATATAGATATCCTTTTAGGTCTTACTCCTAAATATAACCTCCAACATGTGATTTTGGGAGAGAAAAGACTAAGTGAGGTCATTATTTCTGGCCCAGGTGGTGTACGAATTCTTCCAGCTAGTTCTGGTGTAGAAGAACTTGCTGCACTTAATTCTGAACAGAAAAAAAGGCTAATAGTAGAATTTTCTTTTTTAGATGATAATTATGATTTTCTTCTTATTGATACAGCTGCAGGAATTTCACCAAATGTTATTTACTTTAACTTAGCTGCTTCAGAGATTGTTATTTTAGTTGAGCCAGATCCTACTTCATTTACTGATTCTTATGCAATGATAAAAGTGCTTTCAGTAAAATATGGTGTGGATTATTTTAAAATTCTTTTAAATAATGTAACTTCTGAGAATGAAGCAAAAGAAATTTTTGAAAAACTTCATCTAGTTACAGATAAATTCTTGCAAGTTCGTTTAGAATATCTCGGCTATATCTTTCATGACAAAAAACTACGTGAGGCAGTAAGGATGCAACGTGCTGTTGTTGAAATTTTTCCTTATGCTAAATCAAGCCAGTGTTTTCATCAAATTGTTAAAGCCCTTTGTGATGAGCCAACAAATCTAGGTGGGAATAGTGTTAACCGATTTATAAACCGTTTATTAGGGAGGGATTATCTATGAAACCACTGGCTGAACGAATTACTGATGTAAATAAAGAGAAAGAAACAATACGAACTCAAATGATTCTTCAGTATCTTCCATTAGTGAAATACACTTTAGAAAGGATGAGTCTTTTTATTCCGCCTACAGTGGATAAAGAAGACCTTATAGAAGCTGGTATTCTTGGATTAATTGATGCAGTTGAAAAGTTTGATCCTACAAAAAAATGCGATTTTAGTACTTATGCAAAATTTCGGATTAGAGGTGCTATTTTAGATGAACTTCGAAATTTAGATTGGATGCCAAAGTCATTAAGGCAAAAGGCTAGACGATTAGAAGAGATTTATCTGCGTCTGGAGCAAAAATTAGGTCGCCCTCCATCAGATGAAGATGTGGCTATGACATTGGGTATTAGTGAGGAAGAATATCAACAATTAATTCAAAAATTAAAAGGCATTAGTATAGTCTATTTAGAGGATCTTCTTAATAATGCAGAATTAGAACGGGGTAATATTTCTGATATTGTAGTAGATCAAAATGCTGAATCAGCTATTGAATTTATCTATTCTAAAGAGCTTGTATCTATTTTAAGTCAGGCCATAGCAGAATTGCCAGAAAGAGAAAGACTTGTAATTTCTCTTTATTACTACAATGGTCTTACTTTAAGGGAAATTGGTGAAGTTATAGGGGTGGCTAAATCTACTGTATGTGAATTACAAACAAAAGCTTTAATTCGTTTACGAGCTAAATTAAGACATAAACTAAAGGAGAGATAAATGAAGTTAATAGAATTAAACCAAATTATATCAAATACTCCTTTAGTAGAAAAAACACAACAAAGCCATCAAAAAATGGATGAAGAAGCTAAAAAAATGTTTTTTCTCAATTTGCATAAAGAATTAATGCGTAAAGATAAACAAATTTCTAAACCTCCTGAGACAAAAGAAGCAAGGTTAGAAGAGAAAAAAGAAAAGACAAAGGAAGAGAGAAAAAAAAGAGAAAAGAAAGGGAAATCTAAAACAGAAGGAGGTCTTGATATTAAGGTATAGGAGGTAAACATGGAGTTATTTGGTGGTGCTTTTAAAAACATGGAAAAAGTTTTAGATTTTTATGCTTTAAGACACAATTTATTGAGTGCTAATATTGCAAATGCTGAAACACCTAATTATCGAGCTTTTGATCTTGTATTTAAAGAACAGTTAAAAAAGGTTTTTTCTGATAAAAACTTACCTTTATTGCTTACTAATAGTCGCCATATTTCATCAAAACCAAAGGATATTTATGAAATAAAACCTGTTTTAGTTGCTACTTCTCCTCTTACTTTAGGTCTTGATGGAAACTTTGTAGATATTGATTATCAGATGTCTCAACTCGCTCAAAACACTTTAGAATATCAAGCATTAGTGCAAATGTTAATAAGGAAAATTGCAATTTTGAGATATGCCATTAATGAAGGAAGGAGGTAAGTATGGATCCTTTTTTAGCTTTTAAAATTGGTGCAACTGGTTTAGCTGTACAAAGATTGCGTATAAACCTTATTGCAAGCAACATAGCTAATATAGAAACAACTCGCACTCTTAAAGGCACACCTTATCGGCGTAAGGATCTAGTTGTTATGGCAATGCCTGTTATACGTCCAGCAAATTCTAATAATCCTTTTGAAGAGAAATTAATCAGAGCACTTAAAGCAGTAATACCTGTAGAAGTAGTGGAAGATTCAAGACCCTTTAAATTAGTTTACAAACCAAGCCATCCTGATGCTGATGATAAAGGTTATGTAAGATTGCCAAATGTTAATCCTATTGAGGAAATGGTGAATATGATTTCAGCATTAAGAGCTTATGAAGCAAATATTACAGTAATTAACAATACCAAAATGATGATGATAAAAGCATTAGAAATAGGTCGTTAGGAGTAATGATGATAAAGAGTGATTTAATAATAGAATCATTTAATAAAAAATTTATTAATCTGAATTTGAAATCTTTTATACAAAATGGGGCTGATTTTGGTGAGCTTTTACAGTTATTAATGCAGTTAATTTCTGATGTTAAACCTATTTTGAATGAAGATAAAAATGTTTCTCTTTCAATTTCTTCAAAGGAATTTCCAAAAAAATTAATAAATCTTAAGGAACCATTAAAAGGAGAAGAAATAGTAAAAAATGAATATTTGGAAGAACCATTAGAAAAACTATCAAAAGACAAAGGTATTTATCCAGATTTAATGATTATTGTTGAAACTGGAAGAAATCAAGAAAAGAAAACACTATTTTTTACAAATCCAGAATTAAAAGAAAAAAATTGTTCTAAGTTTTGTCTTTTTCAAATAAAAGATGAGTTTGAAAAAAAGATTGAATATAAAAAATCTTTAGAAAAAACTATAAAAATTGATTTTGCTCCAAAAGAAATTAATATTGAAGAGGAAAAATTATTTATGTTTAAACAAGTAGAAAAAAATATTGATTATAAAAAAGCATTCCAAAATGGAAAAAGATACACTTCATCTAAATCTTTTGAAAATCTTCCTCAAAATAAAGTTATAATTCACAACACAATACATTGTTTAAAGCAACCAAAATTAAAAATAAAACAAGAAAATATTTATCCTATAAATTTGGAGAATCAAACTGTAACTATAAATGAAAAGGAAAATATTGAAAAAAACACAATAAAACTAATTTTTCCCCAATTGGAGATAGAAGAAATGCCTAAAAAATTAAAAGAAGTTTCAAAATTAAAGATAGATGAAAATAAAGAGCAAAAATCTGTTATTGGCAATCTCTTTAACACTGACATAAAGAAAGAAGTTGAAAAATTGCAGATTTTGAAAATGAATAGACCACTTATTAAAATTGATCAGGATGCAATTATTGAACAAATTGTAAAAAAAATAGAGGTTCAATTTCAAAATGGGAAGCAAGAAATTATACTAGATTTGAAACCAGAGGTATTAGGAAAACTTAAAATTCATATAAGTATAGATAAGGGCACTCTTAAGGTGCACTTTTTTACTAACACATACATAGTGAAAGAAGTGATAGAAAAAGGACTAGAGATGCTTAAACAGAGCTTTGGACAACAAGGATTTTTAATAAGTGAGTTTAATGTTTCTTTAGCTAATGAACATTCTGAATTTTATATGCCTAGAAATGGAAGACAATTGCCTCAAACTTATAAAAAAGAGAAAAGAGAAAAAGTTGAAATAATAAAACCAAAAATTTCAAAAAATCTTTCAATTAACTCAAAAAGTATAGATTTTTGGGCTTAAAGGAGGTAAAAAATGCAAGTAAACAGTATTTATACCCCACAAAGGACTTCTGAAGATAAAATAAAAAACCCTAATACATTAGATGAAAATGATTTTTACCAAATTTTAATTACTCAATTACAAAATCAGGATCCACTTGATCCACTTAAACCAGATGAATATGTTGCTCAACTGACTCAGTTTGCCCAATTAGAAGCAGTAAATGATGTAAAGCATATGTTTGAAAATCTTATGCTTTATCAAACTTCTATAAATAATCTACTTGCTTTAAACCTTCTAGGAAAGGAAGTTAAAGCAGAAGGCGATATTATTCATTTAGAAAAAGATAAAGATGCTACGATTCATTATCAACTTCTTGATGATGCACAAAAAGTTTCCATTCATATTTATAATGAAGACGGAAAACTTGTTCGAACTATAGAAGTGGGTGCTCAATCAAAGGGAGAACAAAGTATTATTTGGGATGGTAGAGATGATAAAGGTCATCATTTACCTTCAGGTGATTATACATTTTCTGTAACAGCTATAAAAGATGGTCTTTCTGTTGGTGTTAATACATATATGTTAGGGCCTGTAACAAAAGTAGAATTTGATAATAATAAACTTTATTTAACTATTGGTGAAAGTAAACATCTTGTAAATTTAGAAGACATTATAGAAATTAAACAATAAATGAAAGGAGGTGTTAGAAGATGTTAAAGTCATTATTTACTGGTGTGAGTGGTCTAAATGCTATGAGTTTGGCGATGGGGACTATAGGCAATAACATTGCCAATGTAAATACAGTAGGTTTTAAGGGTTCACGTAATGTTTTTGCTGATTTGCTTTCCTCTTCAATAGGAAGGCTTAGTATTGGTGGTGGAGTCAGAATGAGTCGTGTGGTACCCAATTTTATGCAAGGTTCTATTATTACTACTGGCAATACTACTGATTTAGCTATTGATGGTGATGGTTTTTTTATAGTTAATACTGGTAATGGGATTTATTATACACGTAATGGTCTTTTTCTCTTAGATGCTGATGGTTATTTGGTAACTTCCGAAGGTTATAGATTACAAGGATGGCAAATCAATCAAAATGGCACTATCAGCAGTACATTAGGAGATATAAATCTTTCAAATATCATGAGTGAAGCACACGCAACATCAAATGTAAGCTTGAAAGCTAATCTTGATGCCGAAGCTGAAATTATTACTGTTCCATTTGATCGGGATGATCCCTCTACTTATAACTATTCTACTACTCTCACTGTTTATGACTCCCTTGGAAAAGCTCATGCTATAAGTATATATTTTGTTAAAACTAACGTTAATACTTGGGATGCTCATTATGTATATGTAGATGGGACAGGTACAATTAGAGATGCAGGTACTCAGACACTAACTTTTAATTCTGATGGTTCATTAAATGATGACAATGATACACCTATTAATTTTGATTTTGGTGGTGGCGCAGTTTCCCCTCAGGCTATTTCTTTTAATTATGGTACTGGCACTAGTGAAGGAGGCACAGGTTTAGATGGTTCTACACAATTTGCTGCACCTTTTTCCACTAATTTTTTAGGACAAGATGGTTATCCAGCAGGGGATTTAAAGAGTATTTCTATTAATGAAGATGGAATAATAGAAGGTTTATTTTCTAATGGTCAAGTAAGAAATCTTTATCAAATCGCTTTAGCTGATTTTGTTAGCCCATGGAATTTAGCCAAAGTAGGAGACAATCTTTATGCTGAAACTGGGGCTTCAGGTCAACCTATTATTGATGTGCCTAATACAGGAGGTAGAGGAAAGATTATTTCTGGTGCTTTAGAGATGTCTAATGTTGATTTAGCTACAGAATTTACTAATTTAATCCTTATTCAACGAGCTTTTCAAGCAAATGCTCGTGTAATTACTACTAGCGATGAAATGCTTACAGAATTAGTAAATATTAAACGTTAATTTAGGAGGTAATTATGCATCCCAGCATTTACATAGCGCTTTCTGGCAGTATTGTTCAAGAGGAAAGGTTAAATACTATTACGCATAATTTAGCTAATGTGAATACTCCTGGTTATAAAAAGGATATAATAGGATTCCGCCAATATTTTCTTTCAGCCCTAGAATATATTCAAATAGATTTTACTCCCGGACCTCTTCTACCTACAGATAATCCCTTTGATTTAGCTATAGAAGGAGATGGCTTTTTTGTAATAGAAACCCCAGATGGTATAAGATACACTCGCCGTGGGGATTTTAAACTGGATCAGAAACATCGATTAGTGACAAAACAAGGTTTTTTGGTATTGGGTAAAAAGGGGGTGATTTTCGTTAGAGGAAAGGATTTTGTTGTTGATCAAGATGGAATAGTAAGAGTAGATGGTGTAGCAGTAGATTCCTTAAGAATAGAGAATTTTCCAAAAGGAACTATTTTAAAAAAAGAACAAAATGGACTTTTTGTTCCTATGAATGGAGCTACTTCATCATCTGTTCAAGCAAAGGTGAAACAAGGTTATTTGGAAGGTGCCAATGTTAATATTGTTAAAGAAATGGCAAACATGATTCAGACATTGCGTAATTATGAAACCTGCCAGAAGTTAATTCAATGTATTGATGAAATTACTGGAAGAGCAATTAATGAAGTTGGAATAATAAAAATTTAAGGGGGTGATAAAATGATTCGAGCATTATGGATTGCCGCTAGTGGTATGGAAGCTCAAAATTTAAACGTAGATGTTATTGCTAATAATTTAGCTAATGTTAATACTGTAGGATTTAAAAAATCTCGAGCTGATTTTCAGGATTTAATGTATCAAAGCTTATTAGCACCAGGTACAGCCTCTACTACTCAAACAACAGTACCTACAGGTATTGAATTGGGTCAAGGTGTGAGACCAGTAGCTGTACAGAAAATTTTCTCTCAAGGTGATTTTCAAAAAACAGATAATCCTTTGGATATGGCTATAGAAGGGGATGGATTTTTCCAAATCCTTTTACCAAATGGTGAATTGGCTTATACCCGTTCTGGTGCCTTTAAACTAGATAGAGAAGGTAGAATAGTAACTTCAGATGGTTATCTACTTCAACCTGAAATTGCTATCCCCGAAGACACAATCAATATTACTATCGGTTCTGATGGCACTATTTCTGTAACTCAACCTGGCCAAAGTGTAGCTAGTCAAGTAGGTCAATTACAAATTGTTAAGTTTATTAATCCTGCTGGTTTAAAAAGTATTGGAAGAAATCTTTTTATCCCTACAGAATCTTCAGGAGAACCTATAATCGGCATACCAGGTGAAGAAGGTTTTGGAACAATTGCTCAAGGTTATTTGGAACTTTCTAATGTTAGTGTTGTTGAAGAAATGGTGAATATGATTATTGCCCAGCGGGCTTATGAAGTAAATGCCAAAGCCATCCAGACAGCAGATGAAATGCTGCAGATGGCAAATAATGTTAAAAGGTAAAAGAATATGAAAAAAATATGTATTATTTTATTGATTAGCTTTTTTATCAATATTACTGCTGCTGTAAAAAATATGGCAGATTCTCCTAATTTGTATATACCAAAAGAAATTAATCTCTGGTTAGATAAAGAATTTTTTGAACTCTTTCACTGTCAGCCTTCGGATGTAGTAATTTATGCAACAAATGCTGATGAAAAGATGTTATTACGTCAAATCGTTGAGTTGATGCAACTTCAATTAAAGACTAATCTTATGCTTATAAAGCAAAATGAACGTATTATTAATCTTTTGGAAAAAATTGAAAAGAAAAAGCAATGATGAGGATTATTTTAACATTTTTTGTTTTTCTTTTAATAATATTACCTTTAAATGCTGAAATTTTACATATAAAAATACCTTCAGAAATAAAAGTAAAAAATTCTATTGTTCGATTAGCTGATATTGTTGAAGAGCCAAATAAGCTACCAAAAGTTTGGCAGAAAATGGTTTTAGGAAATATTGTCAATCCTGGTGGTAGTCTTGAGATTTCGAGAGATTATTTAAAAGCAAGGCTTTTACAGGCAGGGGTTTTTCTTGAAGATTGGACATTAGAAATGCCAAATAAGGTAAAAATTATACGAGATTATTTGCTTATTTCTAGAGAGAAGATAGAAAAGATTGCCTATCGTTGTGTTTATGAAAGACATCCTTGGAAAAATTATCTTAAAATTTTAGAAATAAAAGCACCTTCAGATGTAATTTTACCTTCTGGTAAAGTAAGCTTTTTTTGCCAATTTCCTAGTCAAAAACAATTTTTAAGTAGTTTTTCTCTTCCAATTGCATTTTCTATAAATGGTCAAATAGTAAATAGAACTTGGGTTACAGTAAAAGCTAAAATAAGTCTACCAGTGGTAGTGACATTACGTCCCTTAGCTAGAGGAGAAGTAATAAAAAAAGAAGATGTTAAAATTGAAAAAAGAGAATTTTCTAAAATAAATCCTAGAATGTTTTCTCGTTTAGAAGAAGTTATTGGTAAAAGGATGAAAGTAAGTATTGGTGCTGGTGAAATACTTACTTATGCACAAGTGCAACCTATTCCTTTAATTCATCGAGGTGATATTGTAACTATTGTAGCTGAATCTCCAGTGTTAAAAGTGACAGTTAAAGGTAGGGCAAAAGAAGATGGATGCAGGGGAGATTTAATTAAAGTTTTAAATTTAAATTCTAAAAAAATTGTTTATGGACGAGTAATTGACAATCATACCGTTAAAGTGGAGTTTTAAAATGAAGCTTAAGAAATTAATAATATTTTTAATATCAATTATAGGCTGTGCCACTATTCATAAAACTACACAAAAGACTCCTTCTTTTGTTACACCACCTCCCACTGAACTTAAAAAACATTCACTTTTATTAGAAAATAGTCCTCAGGCTCGCCTTTTTTCTGACTTACGAGCATATCAAGTGGGAGACATTATTACAATTAAAGTAGTTGAAACAACTATAGCTTATAATAAAGCAGAGACAAAAACTTCACGAAAGTCAGAAGTAAAAAGTGGTATTAGCAATTTTTTTGGTATTGATTTAACAGATCATACTTCTCTTTCTGCTAGTGCTGAAAATGCCTTTGAAGGTAAAGGAGAAACTAATCGAAGTGAAAAACTTATAACAACTTTTACTGCTCAAGTAATAAAAGTATTTCCAAATGGAAATCTTTTGGTAGAAGGAAAAAGAGAATTAGTAATTAATAATGAAAAAAGAATCATGATTTTAAGAGGGATTGTGCGTCCTATTGATATTTCCCGTGAAAATGTAGTGCTTTCTACTCATATTGCTAATGCAGAAATAATTTATAAAGGTAAAGGAGTAGTATCAGACAAGCAAAAAACAGGATGGTTTATAAGAATTTTGGATAATATTTGGCCATTTTAGAGATGAAAAAACTATTTTTAATTATTTTAATTTTAATCCCATTAAATGTTTTAGGTGCTCGTTTAAAAGATATTGGTTATATTTATGGTGTAAGGGAAAATCAGCTTATTGGTTATGGTTTAGTAGTAGGACTTGCAGGTACAGGAGATCGAGAACAAACAATATTTCCCATTCAATCATTAGTAAATATGCTTGAAAGATTTGGAGTAAAAGTTGATCCTAAGCAAATTCGTACTCGTAATGTGGCTGCTGTTATGGTTACAGCCGAAGTTCCACCATTTGCTAAAATAGGTATGAAATTAGATGCTCTTGTATCATCTATGGGTGATGCTAAAAGCCTTGAAGGGGGTGTGTTATTAATGACACCTTTAAGAGGACCTGATGGCAACATTTATGCTATTGCTCAAGGTCCCATTTCAGTAGGAGGTTTTGCAGCACGAGGTGCTGGAGCAAGGGTTCGGAAAAACTTTCTTACTGTAGGTCGAGTTGTTGGAGGGGTAACAATAGAAAGAGAAATCCCTATAAATTTTATGGAAAATGGCAAACTTTATTTTATTTTAAATGAACCAGATTTTAATACAGCAGCCCAAGTTGCAAATGTGATCAATGAAGAACTTAATGCTTATGTTGCTGAAGCTATAGATGCTAGTACAGTAAAAATTGTTATTCCTAATGAGTATCTAACAAGTCCAGTAGATTTAATAGCTAGATTAGAAAACCTAACTGTTGCTCCAAGTTCTATAGCTAAAGTAGTAATTAATGAACGCACTGGTACAGTTGTAATCGGTGAAAATGTTCATATTTCTACTGTAGCAGTTGCACAAGGAGGTTTAAGTGTAATTATTAAAGAAACTCCAAAAATTTCTCAACCAATGCCATTTTCAGCAGGAGAAACAGTAGAAACATTTGAAACAGAAATAGAAATAAAAGAAGAAAAAACACCTCTTTATCTTGTACCTCCTGCTGCTACTATTGGTGAGCTTGTGCGAGCTCTTAATGCTATTGGAGCCACACCACGCGATTTAATTGCTATCTTACAAGCAATAAAAGCAGCCGGTGCCTTACATGCTGAATTGGAGGTGATATAATGCCAAATATTTTTTTATCTCCTTTAGAAGGAAATAAAAATCAAATTCAAAAGGAACAGGCATTAAAAAAAGCTTGTCAAGATTTTGAGGCATTTTTTATTTATTATTTATTAAAAGTAATGCGAAAAACTATTCCTAAAACAAAATTGTTTTATGGTGGGATTGCCCAAGATATTTATACTTCTATATTAGATGAACAACTTGCCAAAAAAGCAGGAGAAACTAATAGCCTAGGTTTAGCAACATTACTTTATCAGCAACTTAGCACTTTACAAAAATTTCCGAACATTTTAAGAAAATAGTCGATATTAAAACTAGGTAAAAGCTCAAAGTGAGGTGATAAAGATGAAGATTTCTAAAAAGACTGTGGGATTAGAACCTGGTTATCTTGAACAAATGAAAAGTGTTCAAGAAAAGGTTAATGTAAAGAAGGTATCTAAATTTAACAAAGTTAAAGAAAAAGTAGAAATTTCAGCTAAAGCTCAAGAACTGCAAAAATTTAAAAAGATATTAAAAGAAATACCTGCTGTAAGGAAAGAAAAAGTAGCAGAATTGAAAGAAGCTTTAGAAAAAGGCGTCTATCAAGTGAATAACAAAAAATTGGCAGTAAAAATCCTTCAAGAAGGTATTTTAAATATTTTTAAAGTTAAATAATGCACGGCATATATGGTCTTATTGATATAGGTATTAGTGCTATAAGGGCTTCACAGATGGCCCTTATGGTTACTGGAGATAATATTGCTAATGCAGAAAATCCTAAATTTTGTCGTCGTCAAATAATCTTTCAAGAAAAACCTCCATTACTTTCTCTGCCACTTTTAATTGGTCGAGGGTCAGAAGTAACTAATGTTAAACGTGCTTATGATTCATTTTTAGCAAGACAATGGCGTCAAGAACTGGGTATCTTAGGTTATTATGAAGTAAAAGAAGAAACTTTAGGGCGTTTAGAAACAATATTTAATGAAGCTGAAGGAGGATTAAGTGAATCTCTTAATGCTTTTTGGAATGCTTGGGAAGAAATCAGTGCTGATCCAACAAATATGGTAAATCGTTATAATTTAATTAATACAACAAAGACACTTACAGCTACCTTCCAAAGAATGAGTAACAATTTAAAAGAATTACGTAAAGAAATGGATACTGAAATAAAAAATATTATTGAAGAAATAAATACTATTATTCAACAAATTGCCTATTTGAATGAAAAAATAAAGGCTATTGAAGTTAAAGGTGTAAATGCTAATAATTTTCGTGATGAAAGAGATGATTTAATAAGAAAAATTTCAGAGTTAGCAAATGTTACTGCCTTTGAAGATGAAGGAATGGTGACAGTACTTATTGGAGGAGTTGCTGTTGTTCAAGAAAAAAATGCTTACTCTCTTACTGTTGAGACAGGTAGTGAAGGATTTTATCATATAGTTTGGTATGGTGAAAGTGGTTTAAGGGTTGATGTTACTGACCGTATTGATGGTGGGAAATTAGGTGGTTTTTTAGAGATGAGAGATGAAATTATCCCTCAATATCAAAATGATTTAGATCGCCTTGCTTATAATCTAGTTACAGAAATAAATTCACAACATCAATTGGGTTATGGATTAGATGGCTCTACAGGTAATGATTTTTTTGAACCTTTAACTGGAACAAATGATGCAGCAAGTCTTATTCAGATAAGTTCAATTATAGAAATGACACCTGAAGCTATTGCTGCAGCATCAGCTGCTGGTGAACCAGGTAATAATGAAAATGCATTAGCTATTATTGATTTAAAAGAAACAGCTATAGCTGGTTTAGATAATTTTACTTTTAATGACTTTTATTATTCTTTAGTAGGAGCAGCAGGCAGTATTGCTAAAGATAGTCAACTTAATCTTGAATATCAAAAGTTGGTTATAAAAGAGATAGAAAATAGCTTTGAAGCTGTTTCTGGTGTTTCCTTAGATGAAGAAGCAGCTAATTTAGTAAGATTCCAACAAATGTACACTGCTTCAGCTAGATTGATTTCTTTAGCAGATGAAATGATGGAAATTTTAGTTAATCTGGGGGCCTAATGCGTGTCACTCATCACATGCTTTATCAAAATTTTCTTTTCCATTTGGAATATTTAAACAAACATTTAAAAGATAATTTTGAAAAGATTGCTTCAGGTAAAAAGATTATCAAACCATCAGATGATCCTTTTGGTATGAGCAAAGCCCTTACTTATAAAGCTCAATTAGCAGATATAGAGCAATATAAACGAAATATCCAAACTGCTATTTCTTGGCAAAATGCAACAGAAACAGCTTTACAGGCAATGACCAATTTATTGATTGAGACAAAAGAAATAGCTATCTCTCAAGGAAGTGATACAGCTACAGCAGAAACAAGAGCAATGTTGGCAGTTCAAGTAGGAGAACTAAAAAAACAAGCATTGCAGATTGCTAATACAAAATTAGGTAATCAATATATATTTGCTGGCTATTTAACAGATACACAACCTTTTGTAGAGACAGATAACAATTATCATGGAGATGAAAAACAAATCAAAGTAAATATCAGTCCATATATGCAGCTTTCTTTTAATATTCCAGGAAGTGTTTTTACTGATGGAGTCAATATATTTCAAATGTTTGACGACTTAAAAACAGCTCTTGAAAGCAATGATGCTGAAACTATAAGATATTTGATTGGAACAATAGATGAAGCAATTAAACAAATTACAACCGCTCATGCTAATTTAGGTAGTCTTATGAATCGTTTTGAGAGTGTAAAAAATGAACTAAATAATTCTTATGTTGATATTACAGCATATCTCTCTGAAACAGAGGATAGTGATTTAAGTAAAGCAGCTTCCTCTTTAGCTATGTATCAAACAGCATATCAATCTACATTAGCTGGTATGGCTAGGATTATGCAAGTTAATCTTTTTAATTACTTAAGCTAAATCAAACCATATTTTTTTAATTTTCTATAAAGAGAACGTCGGCTTACACCTAAAATGCGAGCAGCTTGAGAACGATTGCCAGAAGTAAGTTTTAATACTTTCATTATGTATTTCTTTTCCATCTCTGCCAATGTGGTTTGAACTGGAAGATCTGCAAAGGAAATTTTATCTAATTTTCTTTGGCGATATTCTAGAGGTAAATCTTTTAAAGTAATATGTTCTCCAGTAGCCATAATATAGGCTCTTTCTAAAACATTCTTTAATTCTCTAATATTTCCATCCCAAGGTAATTGTTGGAATAATTCACTAACTTGAATATCTAATCCTTTTATTCCTTTTCCTATCTCTTGATTTAATTGTTTAATAAAATACTGACATAGAATAGGGATATCTTCTTTTCTTTCTCTTAAAGGAGGTATATGGATATGGACTACATTTAATCGATAAAAAAGGTCTTTTCTGTATTTTCCTTCTTCTACCATTTTCTTCAAATCTCGATTAGTGGCTGCAATTACCCTTACATCCACTTTCTTTACTTTAACATCACCTACTCGTTGTATTTCATGATGTTCAAGAACTCTAAGTAATTTACTTTGTAAAGAAAGTGGCATATCACCAATTTCATCTAAAAAGATAGTACCTTGATCAGCAATTTCAAAAAGCCCTGGCTTATCTCTTAAAGCACCTGTAAATGCACCTTTAACATGTCCAAATAATTCACTTTCTAAAAGAGTTTCAACTAGACCTGCGCAATTTACTGTAATAAATGGTTTATTTGCTCGACGACTAAGATTATGAATGGCTCTAGCTACCATCTCTTTGCCAGTACCTGTTTCACCAGTAATAAGAATACTAATTGGATATTTAGCTACATGTTTAATAGTGGCAAATATATTAAGCATAGCTAAACTTTGCCCAACCATACCTTCAAATACATAATCTCCACTGAATTTTTTCTCTAAAAGAGAAATCCTCTTTTTAAGTGCACGTTGTTCTAAAAGTTTTTCTAACATTACTTTTAATCTGCGGAAATCTATAGGTTTTGTAAGATAATCATAAGCTCCAAGTTTTACTGACTCTACTGCTGTATCAATAGAAGGGTAACCAGTTAACATTACTACATCAATAGTTGGGTCAAATGCCTTTATATGTTTAATAAGCTGAATTCCATCAATACCAGGCATACGTAAATCTGAAATAACAATATCAATAACATTGTTCTCAATAATATGTAAAGCTTCTTCTCCACTATAGGCAGTATAAACATGATAATCAGCCTTTTCCAAAAACTCTTTTAATATATTACAAATCTCTTTATTATCATCCACAACTAAAATTTGAGGGGTATGACTCGTCATCTTTAACACTATGAGCTAATATAATTGAAAGTGTTTTATTGTCAAGTACTCAAATTTAAAGTAAAATTTAAAAGATGGCAAATTTAACATTAAAACAGTGGATTTTACTAATCATTATTTTTCTTCTTCCAATGGTGCCTAATTTTTGGGCAATTATTGAATTGTTCCTCAAAAGAACTTCTAGGTTATATTTAAAAACATTTTGGCTTGGTGTTGTTATTTTTATCCCTTGCCTTGGTGGTCTATCTTATTTATTTTTTGGCCGTCGCATGTTTAAGGAGAAAAAAGATGAATAAAGAAGCTGTCTTAGTGATTGATATGGTTAATGATTTTATAGATCCAAAAGGAGCTCTTTTTTGTGGTGAAAAAGTAAGAAAGATTATTCCATATATCAAAGAACTAGTAGAAAATAAAAGAAAAGCTGGTATTCCAATTATTTATTTAATTGATCAACATGATCCAGATGATAAAGAATTTAAACGTTTTCCACCACATTGTATAAAAGGGACAAAAGGGGCAGAAGTCATATCAGAACTTGCACCACAAAAAGGCGACTATATCATACCTAAAAAAAGATTTAGTGGTTTTTTTAATACTGAACTTGAAGAAATTTTAAAAAAAGAAAAAATTACTTCTGTACATGTAGTAGGAGTATGTACTTCTATCTGTGTTATGGAGACAGTAAGTGATTTATGTGATAGGGATTATGAAGTCTATATTCATGTAAAAGGAGTAGCTGATTTTGATGAAAAAGCACATTCTTTTGCTTTAGAAAGAATGAAAAAAATCTTTGGAGCAAAAATTGTTTAATAATGCTTCAAAGCTTACATATAGAACATTTGGCTATTATTGATCATTTAGAAATGGATTTTTCTCCTGGCCTTAATATTATTACTGGTGAAACAGGGGCAGGAAAGTCCATTATTATCAATGCTATCAAATTGCTTTGGGGAGAAAGAGCAAGTGCAGAGCTGATAAGATATGGGGAAGAAACAGCAATAATAGAAGCCTTATTTTTATTAGATGAACCTATCATTCAATTGTTACAAGAAAAAGGATTTAATGTTTCTAAAGAGTTGCTTATAAAGAGAATTATTAATCGTAGTGGAAGAAGTAAAGTTTTTATCAATGATCAATTAGTTACTTTACCCATTTTGAATCAAATAACTAAAAATCTTTTTACTTTATCAGGACAGTATGAATATCAAAATATCCTTTCATCAGAATATCAATTATCATTGTTAGATAATTTTTGTGATTTAGAAGAAAAGAAAATCTTTCAAGAAATATATAAAAAATTAATTAGACTTATTGAACAAAAAAAGAAAATTTTAGAAAAAATTGCCTATTATCAAGAAAAACAAGAATTACTTAAATTTCAACAAAGAGAGCTTGAAGAAGCAAAGTTACAAATAGGTGAAGAAGAAGAATTATTGCAAGAAAGAGAAATTTTGCGAAATGCTGAATTTTTAAAAAAAGTAGCAGAAAATGGATACCTACAACTTTATGGTGGAGAAAGAACAGTAATTGAAGTTTTAGCCAATTTACAAAAGCAAATGGAAATAGCTGCAAGTTATGAACCTAAATGGCAAGAATGGCTTAAAACATTAAAAGATTGTTTTTATCAATTGGAAGATATTGCTCATGTTTTAAAAAATTATAAAGAATCTATGGTTTTTGAACCAGATAAACTTGAGAGGATAGAAAGACGTTTAGCAGAATTAAATGAATTGAAAAATAAATATAAAGCAAAAAGTATAGCTGAATTATTGGAAATAAAAGAAAAAATAGAAAAAGAATTAAATTCTAGCGAAGATTTAAATATTTTCCTTGAGCAATTAGATAAAGAGATTTTTTCTCTTAAAGAAAAATTAGCTAAATTAGCCGAAGAATTAACAGAAAAGAGAAAAAAAGCAGCTAAGTTTTTTGAGAATCTATTGCAAGATTATCTTAAAAATTTAGGAATGCCATATGCTAGATGTGAAATTAAATTTACTCCTTTAAAAATAGGTTTACTTTTAAAAGAAAATCTTTGGGTAAATGAAGAAGGAGCTGAAGAGATAGAGTTTCTTTTTTCTGCCAATTTAGGTGAGCCATCAAAACCTCTTGCTAAGATTGCTTCAGGTGGTGAATTATCTCGATTTTTATTAGCATTGAAGACAATTCTTGGTAAAAAAGCTGGTACAGAGACTGTAATTTTTGATGAAATTGATACAGGTGTTGGTGGAGATTTAGGTAGTATTATTGGTCGTCATTTAAAAGAATTATCAAAGCATTATCAAATAATCTGTATTACTCATTTACCTCAGATTGCATGTTATGGAGATGCCCATTTTAAAGTAGAAAAACAAATAATTTCTGGTCGTACGGTTACTGGCGTACGCTTACTTAAAAAAGATGAAAAAATAAGAGAACTCGTACGCATGCTTGGCGGGAAACCATCTTCATATATTTATGCTCAATCTTTAATTGAACAGGCTAATAAATAATCGAAAACCTTGCAAATTCGCCTTTATAAGGTTCCCAACTTATTTTTACTTCTTTCACTCTAGCCCAAGGTGGACCAGAATGGCACCATTTAATGATTTCTTCAATAGATTTTTTATCTCCTTCAAATACTGCTTCTACTGCACCATCTGGTCTGTTTTTTACCCAACCAGTAAGACCAAGTCTTACTGCTTCATCTTGAGTGGAGGCACGAAAAAATACTCCTTGAACTTTTCCTGTAATTATGACATGAGCTCGTGCCTTCTCCATTTTTTCCTCCTGATTAAATTATTCTCCCCATTCTGATCTTACTTGAAGCCAGCGTAAAAGATCATTGCGTGTAATAACTCCTACAAGACGATTATTTTCTAATACAGGCATTTGATGAATATTTCGACTAGTTAATCTTTGAAGTACAATAGAAGCATCATCTTCTGGAGATACAACTTCTAAATGTGCACGCGGAGTCATAATTTCTTTTACAGCTATTATTGACCAATTTGTAGGTTCAATTTTTTTAATATCATCTAAACAAACAATCCCAACAATTTCATCATCTCCAACAAAAAACGATCGCTGCCCTTTTTTTAATATATAATCATCTACTAATGTCCGCAATGCTGTTTCTGGGTGAACAACAATAAAATCTTGACTCATTAAATCTTTTGCTTTTATTCCTTTTAAAAATTCTATTAACATTACCTGTTGATAATTCCGTAGGGATGCTTGATATAAGAAAAAACCAATAAACATCATCCAGATCCCATTTAACCAAAAACCACTAAAAATTTGAAAGAGCCCAAAAAATATAAAAAGAAATGCCATAGCTTGACCTGCTCTAGCAGCAAGATGCGTAGCTTTTCTTAAATTACCAGTAAATTTCCAAACTATTGCACGTAAGATGCGCCCTCCATCCATAGGATAACCTGGAAGTAAATTAAAACCTGCTAAAAGAAAATTGATAAAGGCAAGATATTCTGCTAAGGCCATAAAAGGTTCACTAATAGATGTTAAAGCAATTCTTAAAAAAAGAAAAAATATGCCTAATATTAAGCTTGCTAATGGCCCAGCAATAGCCATTTTAAACTCAGCCATAGGAGTAGCTGGTTCTTTAGCAATCTGTGCCACACCTCCTAATATAAAAAGAGTAATGCGTCTTACTTCTTCTCCTTGCTTTTGAGCAACAACAGAATGTGCAAGTTCATGGAATAAAACAGAGGCAAAAAGGAAAAAACTAGCTAAAATTCCCATACCCCAGTTTATACCTATTGGCCAAGTGGGATAATGTTTTGGAAAATAATAAGTGGCAAGTGTCCAACTAAGAAGTACAAAAATAATAAACCAGCTAAAATCAAGATGTATTTCAATACCTCTAATTTTGCCTAATTTAATACTAGTCATAATGATACTTCTTTCCCAAAAAGGGTTGGTTGAAGACGCTTTTTAAATGTTAAAGGTAAATGAGATAAACAAGTTTTAGAGAGATTTAAATCAGGATTCTTACATCGACAGACAGTAACCTTAAGTCCTAAGCTTTTTGCTTTTTGCTCAATATATGTATAAGTGCGTTTACGTAAGGAAATGGGAATAAGTTTTGCAAGTGTTTTGCTTCCAACAATTTGCCAATTGCTTGGAAAACAGCTAAAAATTACCTTAGCTATTGTTAAAGGTAATTCTTGATTTAATTGTTCAATAATACGAGGGCGTAAATGAAGGTAATTAACAATAATTTCTGAAATACCTATTTTTTTCAATTCTAAAAGAATAAAATCTATATTTTCTTTTGTATCGCTAAAAAAAGGAATTAAGGGGTCAAGGCGAGCTCTTACATTTATTCCCCATTCTAAAAGTCTTTTTGCATTTTTAAGTCGTTCTTCCCCTATGGGTGCCCCTGGTTCAAAAAGATTACAATATTTTTTTTCTAAAGAGACAACATTAATTGTGGCATAAATCTGAGACTTATATCGACAAAATAAATCTTTAAAACTCTCTGGTACTATTCCTTTAGTAAGAAAGCTAATATAAAAACCTCTTCTGAGCAAAATGTTCATAACCCTATAAGCAATTTCTAAAACCTGTGGATGTGTTTGAAAACAATCAGAAGCAGTATTAAAAATAATTGTTGTCCCAATTGGCAAATGTTTTATCTCCTTTTGTATAAGTTCTGGTAAATTTCTATAAAAATAAACTATACCTTTAGGCGGAGCAATAGCATATCCACGAGCGTAACAGTAAACACAACTAAAACTACATCCTTGAGTAACATTTAAAGCATAAGCCTTTTTTAAACAGCCAAATTCTGCTCGATGAATAACAGGCGGTTTTTTAATCTTTGGAATAAATAAAAAATTACCAGAATCCATATTCCTTTAAAAAATTTTCATTAAGTTTTTTCTCTTCTCTTATAGCAAGTAATTTAGCTACATATTTTCCTATTAAATCTGTTTCAATATTTACTTTATCACCAATTTTACGCTTGCCCAATATAGTTACTTGAGCAGTATGAGGGATAATATTAACAGTAAAGTTATTTTCAAAACATTGATTGACTGTAAGACTTACACCATCAACTGCTATTGATCCTTTTTCTACTACATATTGTATCCATTCTTTTGGTATTTGAATAGTGAGTTCAAAATGAGTTCCTCTTTCTTTTCTAGCTATAATTATACCAATAGTATCCACATGACCTGTAACAAAATGACCTCCTAAACGATCGCCTAGTCTTAAAGCACGTTCTAAATTTACTTCTTCTCCTACATGAGAAAATTGAAATGTTGTGCGAGAAAGGGTTTCTGGAGAGACTTCTACTATAAATATATCTTTTTCCTTTTTTACTACTGTAAGGCATACACCATTTACAGCAATACTTTCTCCAATCTTTAGTTTATTTAAATTAAATAAAGGCATTAAATATATTTTAGCTCCATAGCTACTTCTTTCAAAACGTATAATTTTCCCTTTTCCTTCTATCAATCCTGTAAACATATTTCAAAGTAGGAAATAATTAATACAATGTCAATAATCATTTTTTATCTATAAGATGTAATTCTATTTCTTTTCGGCGAGGATTAACATTAATAACTCTTACTCTTACTTGATCACCTAATCGAAAGGTCTTTTTTCGCCGTTTTCCTTTTAAAGAAAAAGTTTTTTCATCAAAAAAATAATAATCATCATGTAAAGAAGATATTTTTACTAATCCTTCTACAAATACTTCATTAAGCTCTACGAAAAAACCAAAGCTGTTTACACCAGAGATGGTACCATTATATTCTTCACCAATTTTTTTAAGCATAAACTGAATCCTCAATCTATCTACAATTTCTCTTTCAGCTTCCATAGCAATGCGTTCTCTTTCAGAAATATGTTGGCAAATTCTATCCAAATATTTTATTAATCCATTTTTGGGCAGCTCATTTTTTAATGCTCTCTTTAAAATCCTATGCACCATTAAGTCAGCATAGCGTCTAATAGGCGAAGTAAAATGAGTATAACAATTGGATGCTAAGCCAAAATGGCCAATATTATAAGGACTATATCTAGCTTGTTTAAGTGAACGTAATAAAATTCGATTTACTAAAAATTCATGTGGTGTGCCTTTTACTTGTTTTAAAAGCTTTTGAAAATCAATAGGTTTATACATATTTGTTTTTGGTAAACTATATCCTAATGTTTCAAAAAATTTAGCAAATGTTTCAATTTTTTCTCTACTGGGTCTATCATGTACCCGATAAACCATAGGCCAATTTTTTTCTGTAAGATACATGGCAATTGTTTCATTAGCAGCAATCATAAATTCTTCAATAATTTGGTGTGAAAACCATCTTTTAGTACGCAAAATATTACTTGGATGACCTAAAATGTCTAAAAATACTTCAGGTTCTGGTAAATCAAAATCAAGACTTCCCCTTTTTATACGCCTTTTTCTAAGAATTTCAGCTAACTCTGCCATACAATTTAATGATCGTAAAATACTTTTCTTTTTAATAACCCCTTTTTCTCCATTAAGTGCTTGCTGAACTTGACAATAAGTTAGTCTTTCTTTACTTTGAATAATACTTTCATAAATATCATAATCAATTAATTCTCCATGATTATTAAAACGCATCTCTACTGTTATAGTTAAACGATCTTCTCCTGGGTTTAGGCTACAAATTCCTTGTGAGATTGAGAAGGGTAACATAGGCAAAACTCTATCAGGAAAATATATGCTATTTCCTCTTTGATAAGCCTCTTCATCTAAAGCAGAATGAGGTTTAACATAATAAGATACATCTGCAATAGAAACATAAAGTCGATAACCATTTTTTTCTTTTTTTATAGCTACAGCATCATCAAAATCTTTAGCCATTTCACCATCAATGGTAAAAAAAGAAATTCTACGTAGATCCTTTCGTTCTTCTCTTTTTATTTCTTTTTTTATTGCCTCTTCTGCTTCATCTTCAGCAATATCTGAAAATTTGGTTGGTAAATTATATTTAAATATAACAATCTGACTTTGTGTGCTGGCTAAAGATTCATCTCCTAAAACTTCTATTATTTTAGCAAGTGCTCCATGTCTTATTGTGGGGAAACGAACGATTTCAGCTATTACCATTTGACCTGAAGCTGCATCTTTTGCCCATGCTAAAGGAACAATTATTTCTGTAGTAAACCGTTCATCTTCGGGTAAAAGAAAACCAACTTGCCCATCTGTTTCAAAAACTCCAATTAAATATTTATTTCTTCTTTCAAGGATACGAATAATTTCACCTTCATATTTTTTCCCTTTTTTCTTTTTTTCAACTCTTACAAGTACTCTATCACCATGCATTGCCTCTTTTATATTTCTAGGACTGATAAATATATCTTTTTGCCCATTTTCAGGAATAACAAAGCCATATCCATCTGGATGGCAGGAAAGATGACCAACTATTAAGTTCATCTTTTTTGTAAGTCCAAACCTTTTGCTACTAATTTCAATTACTTCTCCTTTCTCTTCTAATTCTGCTAAAATTTTTCTTACTTTTTCTCTATCTTTTACTCCAAAATGGCGACAGATTTCCCGTAAAGTAATAGGTCTTCCAATACGAGCAAGAAATTTAGTAATATTTATAGATGTAAGTGCCTTTTTAGATTTTTTCTTTTTTCCCATTATTTGCTCGAGATACGTTCTACATATTCACCTGTTCTTGTATCTATCCTTATAATATCACCTTCATTTATAAAAAGTGGTACTTGCACTACTGCACCTGTTTCTAACTTAGCAGGTTTACTACCTCCAGTAGCTGTATCGCCTCTTACTCCAGGTTCTGTTTCTATTACTTCAAGATCTACTGTAGTAGGTAATTCAATAGCTACAGGTTTTTCATTAAAAAATAAAATTTTTACAACAAGATTTTCTTTTAAAAATTTTTTTTGTTCCCCTAAACGGTCTGCTTCCATAAATATTTGATCATAAGTTTCTAAATCCATAAAACAAAAATGTTCGTCTTCTCTATACAAAAATTGCATTTCTTTCTCTTCTAAATTTGGTCTAGGGATACGGTCACTTGTGCGAAAATTGTGTTCTATAACTGCCCCTGTTATTAAATTTTTCAATTTTGTACGTACAAATGCTTGCCCTTTTCCTGGCTTTACATGGAGAAACTCTATAATTTCATAAGGTTCACCTTTAAATTCAATTTTAAGCCCTCGACGAATATCACTAGTTGTATACATTGTTTTCCTCCTGTAAAATTATTTTTGTTGAGAAATTGCAGCAGCCGCTTTTATTGCTAATAGATAACTTTGAGCTCCAAAACCACAAATTTGACCAATAGCTACATCACTAATATAAGAATGATGTCTAAAAGGTTCTCTTTTATAAATATTTGAAAGATGTACTTCAATAGTTGGGATATTTACAGCCAAAATAGCATCTCTTATAGCAATACTTGTATGTGTATAAGCTGCAGGATTAATAATAATTACATCATATTTCCCTTTTGCCTTTTGTATAGCCTCTACTAAAGCCCCTTCATAATTTGATTGAAAAAAATCTACTTCTAATCCATATTTTTCTGCCTCAATTTTAATCATTTCATTAATCTCTTCAAGTCTTAAGTTGCCATAAAAAGAAGTTTCTCTTTCTCCTAATAAATTAAGATTTGGGCCGTTTAATATAAGAATGCGCTTCATAATCTACTCCTTCATTAATTCTTTAAAATATTCTATTTTAGCAAAATTATTTAATGGCAATTTAGGTGGCAATTTATTGCTAGGACGGCTTTTAAAAAAAAGATATTTAATCCCTGCTTCTCTAGCAGCAAGTAAAGGTTCTTCAGTATCATCAATAAATAATGTGCGTTCTGGGTTAAATTTTAAAATTTCTTTAAGTTTATACCAAAATTCTTTACTTTCTTTAGGAAGACCAATATCAAAGGCAGTAATTACTCTATCAAAATAAGAACCAAGTTTTGTACGTTTTAACTTTAAATTTAAAGTTTTATAATGAGCATTTGTTACAAGTGCTACTTTTTTTCCTTTCTGACGTAAAAATTTTAAAAAATCTTCTACATAAGGATGAACATTTATCAAATGACTTACTTGTTCCTTTAAAGCTGGAATATCTAAATCTAGTCTTTTTGACCAAAAATCTACGTCTGTCCAATTTAATGTACCTTCTTCTCGCCGATATAACTCCATTACTTTTGCCTTAGCTTCCGAAAAACTAAGTCCATATTTTTTTGCATATTTTTGTGGTACAAGAGTTTCCCAAAAAAAATCATCAAAATATTTGTCTAAAAGGGTACCATCCATATCTAAAAGTACCCAATCTATTTTTCTCCAAAATCCCTTTTTCACAGCTCAAACACCACCTGCATTTCTTCATTTGAGACATCAAATACAGTATTATGGGGTGGAAGTGGTTCTTCTAAAAAGAATTCTGGTAAGCTATCATGAACTGGAGTGAAACCTGCTCTTAAATTAAAATCTCTTTCTAGTTTAATTACTTCCTCCCCTAAAGTAAACAAATCATGTTGTGTCCATTTCCACCCATACCGTGCATTAATCATAGTTACTACATCATCCCATGATTTTTGGTTTTCTAGCATCATCATTGCACAAAAAAGACAAAGTCCTGTACAGTCCAAAGCAGCTGTAGCTACTTGTAATTTTTTGGAAAGGTCTACTTGCCCTTCTTTGCTCAATGGATCAACTTTACCACCTAATCCTAAAACATTAGTAGCTACAGTATAACCAGCAGTATGATCTGCCCCCATTGTTGAGGTAGCATAAGTAACACCAATGCCCTTTATTGCCCTTGGATCATAGGCAGGTAAAGATTGTCCTTTTACTGCTGGTATTTTAGAAAGTCCAAAAGCTTTTGCTACACTTACCAATCCATTTCCAACAATTCTGCCTAAATAAGTACCTTTAGCTACTTCATGATATAAATTAATAGCTCCCTCAGCATCACCAAAAGCAATTAAACCTGCCTCCATAGCAGCAGCAATGGCATTGCCCATTTCAATAGTATCTAAACCATAATCATCAGCCAATCTATCCATCTGAGCAATGGCATCAAGGTCAGAAATACCTAAATTTGGGCCATGTGCCCATACAGTTTCATATTCTGGCCCTTTAGTAAGATATTCTCCTTTTTTATCCAAATATATCCTTGAACAGCGAATAACACATCCAGCATGACAGGGATGTCCAATTTTTCCTCCTCTTTCTTTAATAATTTCATATTGCCTTTCACCACTTATTGCCTCAACTCCCTCAAACTGTCCTGATTTAAAATAACGGGTAGGTAAAGCACCAGCTTCATTTATCACTTTCATAAGAACATTTGTGCCAAAAGTTGGTAATCCTTGTCCTGTTACTGGATGTTTTGTTAAAGCTTCACTAAATCTTTTAACTGCTTCTTTAAATTGCTCTTTATTTGAAAAATTAGGCCCATCTGCATCTTTAGCATCAATAATAATAGCCTTAATTCCTTTACTTCCCATCACTGCTCCAAGTCCTCCTCTTCCTGCATGGCGAGTTGGACGTCCTTCCATATCAGTTACTGCCACACTGGCAGCTGCCAATCGATATTCACCTGCTTGACCAATAGAAATAATAGCTACTTTATTTCCAAATTTTTCTTTAATTTTATCTGTTGTTTCATAATTACCTAATCCCTTTAATTCAAGCGCTGGAATAAGTTCTGTTTTTTCCTTTGTTATATAAAGACAATAAGTCTTTCCATCCTTTGGTGTCCCTTCAATGATTATTCCTTTTATTCCTAATTTCCCTAAAGCATTAGCTGCTTCCCCACCAACATTTGTTTCCTTAATTGTCCAAGTAAGTGGGCTTTTTGCTCCCACAGAAAGTCTTCCAGCACTTGGAGCATTTGTTCCACTTAGAAGACCAGGTGCAAAAATTAATTTGTTATGTTTACCTAAAGGATGACATGTAGGTAATACTTCTTTATTAACTATAACAGAACTAAGTCCTCTTCCACCATATTTGCGATAAATTTCTGGTACATCTTCCTTTTTTACCTCTAAATTGTCCATATTAATTCTTAAAATAGTATTCATCTTTCCCTCCTTTAAAAATTTTTTGACATTATTACCATAATTTCCCTTTAAAGGGAATGATTTAAAAGTTTTGGTTATTTTTTACGATAAACGAATATATTTTGGCTGTGAATGGTTTAAGTCTAAAATAGTTATTTAAAACCCATTTGTCTTGAACTCATCAAAGTTAATCCAATACAGCCACCATTTATCGTTTTCAATTAGCCTTTTTTAAAACCACATGTTAAAGATTTTGAAAAAAATTTTGTGAGGTATTTGTGATGGGTAAAACATTAACTCAAAAGATTTTAGAGACCCATTTAGTGTCAGGGAAATATATACCAGGTGAAGAAATAGCTATCCATATTGATCAGACTTTGACTCAGGATGCTACTGGTACAATGTGTTATTTACAATTTGAGGCAATGGGTATTCCTCGAGTAAGAACAAAGCTTTCAGTAAGTTACATTGATCACAATACCATTCAAGCAGGTTTTGAAAATCCAGATGATCACAAATATCTTCAAACAGTTGCTGCTAAATATGGGATTATTCTTTCAAGAGCTGGTAATGGTATTTGTCATCAAGTTCATTTAGAGCGTTTTGCTAAACCAGGACAAACCCTATTAGGTTCAGATAGTCATACTCCCACTGCAGGCGGTGTTGGGATGGTAGGTATTGGCGCAGGTGGATTGGATGTAGCTGTTGCTATGGCTGGTGGGCCTTTTCATATGGTCTGTCCAAAGGTGGTAGGGATTCATCTTATTGGTAAGCTTCAGCCATGGGTAAGTGCAAAGGATGTAATTCTTAAAGTTCTTGAGTTATTTGGCACAAAAGGAAATGTTGGATGGGTATTTGAATATATGGGAGAAGGTGCAAAGGCATTAACTGTGCCTGAACGAGCAACTATTACTAATATGGGTGCTGAATGTGGTGTAACTTTCTCTATCTTTCCAAGTGATGAAGTTACTTATAGATTTTTAAAATCTCAAGCAAGAGAAATAGATTGGGTGCCACTTTCACCTGATGAAGATGCAAAATATGACAAAGAGATAGAGATAAATCTAAATGAGATTGTTCCACTTATTGCCTGTCCACATAGCCCAGGAAATGTCAAAAAAGTGGAAGAAGTTGCAGGCATACCTGTAGATCAAGTATGCATTGGCAGTTGTACTAATTCTTCTTATCGAGATTTGATGATTGTTGCAGAGATGCTTGATGGCAAAAGGTGTCATCCTAATGTGAGTTTTGTTGTAGCACCAGGTTCAAGACAAGTTTTGAGAATGTTAGCCAAAAATGGTGCTTTAGATAAATTGATTGCAGCTGGTGCTAGGGTCGCTGAATGTGCATGTACTTTTTGTATCGGAAATAGTTTTGCCCCAAGAAGTAATGGTGTTTCACTACGTACTATAAATAGAAATTTTTTGGGTCGTTGTGGAACAAAGACAGCTCAAGTATATTTGGTAAGTCCTGAAACTGCTGCTGCCGCTGTAATTACAGGTAAGATTACAGATCCCCGTACTTTAGATATTCCTTATCCAAAGATTGAAATGCCTGAGCAGTTTCTTATTGATGATTCTATGTTTATTCATCCCTCTCCTGAACCAGAAAAGATTGAGATTTATCGTGGGCCAAATATTGGTGAACCACCTAAAAATGAACCTATGCCAGAAAAGATAGATGGAGTAGTAACGATAAAAGTAGGTGATGAAATTACAACTGATCACATTATTCCTGCTGGTAGTCGGATGAAGTATCGTTCAAATGTGCCAAAATATGCAGAGTTTGTATTTGAAGTAATTGATCCTGATTTTCACAAAAGGGCAAAGGCATATAAAGAGCAAGGAAAACACAATATTATTGTTGGTGGCTTAAGTTATGGACAGGGTTCTTCTAGAGAACATGCAGCTATCTGTCCTATGTATTTGGGGGTAAAAGCGGTAATTGCAAAATCATTTGAAAGAATTCATGCAGCTAATCTTATAAATTTTGGTATTGCTCCTTTACTATTTAAAGATGAAGCAGATTATGAGGCAATTGAGCAGGGCGATGAAATAGAGATTCCAGACATTAGAGAGAAAATTAAAACAGGAGAGGATTTAACAGTGATTAATAAAACAAAAGGTAAAGAATTTAAAGTAATTTATAAGTTATCTGATAGAGAAAAAGAGATTTTATTAGCAGGTGGGACTTTGGCTTATATGAAAAACAAAGCTTAGGAGGTAAAGATGGCTCAAAGAGGCATTAGAGAATATGATGCAAAGAGATTATTATTTCAATATTTATCAAAAGAAGGGCTAAATTATCCATTTAAAGCAGTATTGGTAACAAAAGAAACAGATTGGAAGCAATTAGAGAAGGAGAATCCTTGGTTAAAAAAAGAAAAATTAGTAGCAAAACCTGATCAACTTTTTGGTAAAAGAGGAAAACATGGTTTAGTTCTACTAAATGCTTCTTTGGAAGAAGTAAAATCTTGGATTGAGGAAAAAATGGGCAAAGAAGTGACTATTGGTAGGGTGACAGATCAATTAACTCATTTCTTAATAGAACCATTCGTTTCACATGAACAGGAGTATTATTTAGCCATCACTATGGAGAGAGAAGGGGATAAAATTTATATCTCTGCTGAAGGTGGAGTAGATATCGAAGAAATGTGGGGAAAGGTAAAAGAAATTTTCATTCCAGTTTTAAGTGATAAAAAAGAAGTGAAAAAACTTATAGAAGAGAATTTACCTGAAGGAATAAAAGAAAAAGAGACTTTTATCCAATTTGCAGTAGCTATTTATAACTTCTTTGTAGATTATCATTTTACTTATCTAGAATTTAATCCTCTTACAATTTTGGATAATGCATTTTATCCTTTAGACGCAGTTGCTCGTTTAGATGACACAGCTCATTTTGAATGCGCTGAAAAATGGGGTGATATAGAATTCCCTGCGCCTTTTGGTCGTAAATATACACCAGAGGAGCTCTATATTCGACAACTTGATGAAAAGAGTGGATCTTCTTTAAAGCTTACAGTCTTAAATCCAAAAGGTCGTATCTGGACAATGGTAGCAGGAGGTGGAGCAAGTGTAGTTTATACAGATACTGTTTCAGACTTGGGATTTGCTCATGAATTGGGAAATTATGGTGAATATAGTGGTAATCCTACAACAGGAGAGACATATGAATATGCCAAAACCATTTTGGATTTAATGACTAGGGAACCTGATAAAGATGGTAGACCAAAAGTACTTATTATTGGTGGTGGAATTGCCAATTTCACTGATGTAGCAAAAACATTTGATGGAATTGTTAAAGCTTTAGAAGATTATGTGGATAAACTAAAGGCTGTTAATGCAAAGATTTATGTGCGAAGAGGTGGACCAAATTATGAAAAAGGATTGGCAAAAATAAAAGAAGCAGGAGAAAGGTTAGGTTTACCTATAGAAGTCTATGGGCCAGAAACCCATATGACAAGGATTGTAAAATTAGCTTTAGAAGAAAATTAGTAAAATGGAGGTTTTAAAATGGGAGAAAAACCAGATTATTTATTATTTGATAAACAAACGCAGGCTATCTTTTATGGCTATCATGCTAATGCTATACAACGTATGTTAGATTTTGATTATATCTGTCGCCGTGAGAAACCTAGTGTAGCTGCTATTGTTGCACCTACAAGGAGCAATGGCTATCATAAATGTTTTTGGGGAAATAAAGAAATTTTAATCCCCATTTACCGCCATTTTGAAGAAGCAGTAGAAAGACATCCAAATGCAGATGTAGTAATTAACTTTTCATCCTATCGTTCTGCCTATCCAACTACTCTTCAAGCCTTAGAAACAGAGACTATTCGTACAATTGCTATTATTGCTGAAGGTATACCAGAAAGGTATGCTAGAGAGATAGCTGCCTTAGCTAAAGAAAAAGGTAAATGGATTATTGGACCAGCTACTGTTGGAGCAATTATGGCAGGTGCCTTTAAGATTGGTAATGCTGCTGGTACACTTGAAAATATTATTCGCTGCAAACTTTATCGACCTGGAAATGTCGCTTTTGTCTCTACCTCAGGAGGTCTTTTTAATGAATTAAACAATATTATTTCTCAAGCAACAAATGGTGTTTATGAAGGTGTAGCTATAGGTGGTGATTTGTATCCTGGTTCTACTTTTATTGACCATTGTCTTCGTTATGAAGCTAATCAAGATGTAAAAATGATTGTAATTTTAGGAGAATTGGGTGGAGTAGATGAATATAAAGTAATTGAAGCTATAAAAGCAGGAAAGATTACTAAACCAGTAGTTGCATGGTGTATTGGCACTTGTTCAAAATTGTTTCCCACTGAAGTGCAATTTGGCCATGCTAAAGCAAGAGCAAGAGGTTTAGAGGAGACAGCAGATGCTAAAAATCAAGCCTTTCGTGAAGCTGGAGCAATTGTGCCTAATTCTTTTGATGAATTAAGAAAGGTTATTAGAGAAACATTTAATAGATTGAAAGAAAAAGGTGTGATTCCAGAGATAGAAGAACCAGAAGTACCTCCTATTCCAGAAGATTTTTCAATTGCTCTAAAACAAGGTAAGGTAAGACGTCCAACAGGATTTATTTGCACTGTTACTGATGATCGTGGAGAAGATGTTCTTTATGCAGGCATACCTTTGACAGAGATTATTGAAAAGAAATACAGTCTTGGTGAGATTATTGGTCTATTATGGTTAAAAACACTTCTTCCTAAATGGGCATCAGAATTTATAGAAATGTGTTTGAAAATAGTAGCTGACCATGGCCCTTGTGTTTCTGGTGCACATAATGCCATTGTGACAGCCAGGGCTGGGAAAGATTTGGTTTCTGCTTTAGTTAGTGGACTTTTAACCATTGGGCCAAGATTTGGTGGAGCTATTGATGGTGCTGCCTATTATTTTAGAAAGTTCTATTTAGAAAACAAAACACCCAGACAAATGGTAGATGAAATGAAAGCAGCTGGCATTTTAATTCCAGGTATTGGTCATAGGGTAAAGAGTGTGCGTAATCCTGATAAAAGAGTAGAATTGCTTAAAAATTATGCAAAAAACCATTTCCCACAAACAAAACTTTTGGATTTTGCTTTAGAAGTAGAAAAGATTACAACAGCCAAAAGGGGCAATCTTATACTAAATGTGGATGGCTGTATTGGTGTTTTGTTTGTAGATATGCTTGATAACTGTGGATTTAGTCCAGAAGAAATAGATGAAATTATTGAAGCAGGTACTTTAAATGCAATATTTGTTTTAGGTAGAAGTATTGGGATTATTGGACATATTTTGGATCAGAAGAGACTTAAGGAAAGACTTTACCGTCACCCTTGGGATGATGTTTTGTTTGCGGTAGAGTTTCCTAAAGTTATTGAGGAGATAAAAGAAGAAAAAGTTTATAATTTACGTTATGCCGTTGCTAAATAATAAAACAAAAGTGTGTATATATATGCGGACAGCTACAAAAAAGAACGTAGAATATCTTGAAAGACAAAGACAGCTTTTAAAAGAACACTGTCATAAAAAAGGATATGAAATAGTGGCAGAAATATCTGAAATTGCTAGTGGTATAAATGAACATAGAAAAGGTTTACAGCGTTTAATGAATTTAGCAAAAAGAGGTGAGATTGAGAAAGTGGTTGTAGAGAATGAAAGCCGCTTGGCTCGTTTTGGTTTGAGTTATTTAAAAGCTTTTTTTTCTAGTCATGGAGTGGATTTAGAAATTATCAAAAAATCAGATAATAAAGAGTCAAGACAAGAATTAATGAAAGATCTTGGGGCAGTAGTCAATTTTTTAATAAAACAATTGGAGGGGAATTATGAAGTTTAATGGTTTAGAATTAAAATTTTTTACTCCACCCACTGAAGGGGAAAAGATTGAATTAAATTCAGATGGAACTCTTGACGTTCCTGATAATCCTGTCATTCCTTATATAGAAGGCGACGGTATAGGACCTGATATTTGGCGAGCGGCTATGCCAGTTTTTAATACAGCCGTAGAATTGGCTTATGAAGGGAAAAAACATATTGTCTGGTGGGAAATATATGCTGGTATTAAAGCACAAGAGAAATTTGGAGAGTTTGCGCCAGAAGATTTATTCAATGCAATTCGTTATTTTCGTGTAGCAATAAAAGGGCCTCTAATTACACCAGTTGGTGGTGGTTATAGAAGTATAAATGTTACTTTGAGACAGAGGCTTGATTTATATGCTTGTGTTAGACCTGCTAAGCACTATCCAGGTGTGCCAAGCCCCCTTAAATATCCAGAAAAAGTAAATATGGTAGTTTTTAGAGAGAATTCAGAAGATGTATATGCAGGCATTGAATGGGCAGGTGATACCCCTGAAGCAAAAAAGGTGATAAATTTTCTTACAAATGAAATGGGTTGCAAAGTTCCTAATTTAGAGCATAATACTCCTATTGGTATTGGTGTAAAACCAATAAGTGAATTTGGTACAAAAAGACTTGTAAGACGTGCTATTCGTTATGCACTTGAACAAGGTTATAATAGTGTTACTTTAGTGCATAAAGGTAATATTATGAAATTTACTGAAGGGGCTTTTCGTGCATGGGGTTATGAAGTAGCTAAAGAAGAGTTTCCTAATGAAACTGTTACAGAAGAGGAGTTATATGAAAAATACAATGGGGAGTTGCCTCTTGGAAAAATTGTGATAAAGGATAGAATTGCTGATGCTATGTTTCAACAAATCTTGCTTAGACCAGAAGAATATGGTGTTTTGGCAATGCCAAATTTAAATGGTGATTATATGTCTGATGCAATCATTGCAGCAGTAGGAGGATTAGGGCTAGGACCAGGAGCAAATATTGGAGATGAAGGTGCACTTTTTGAAGCAACACATGGAGCTGCTCCAAAATATGCAGGTCAAGATAAAGTAAATCCTGGCTCTCTTATTCTCTCTGGAGTGATGATGTTCAGATACATGGGGTGGCATAAGGCAGCAGATTTAATTGAAGAGGGTCTTACCAAGGCTATTCAAAATAAAACTGTTACTTATGATTTAGCAAGACAAATGGAAGGAGCAAAAGAAGTCAAATGTTCTGAGTTTGGCCAAGAAATTGTTAAACATATGAAAAATCTTATTGAAGGAAAATGATATGAGAAGATATAAAGTAAGTATTATAGGGGCGGGAATGGTGGGTGCCACTACCGCCCAATGCATTGCTCAGAGAGATATAGCAAATGTGGTATTGATAGATATAGTTGGAGATGTAGCTGCAGGTAAGGCTTTAGATATATTTGAGGCCTCACCTTTATGCAGTTTTCATGGTACTATGGAAGGTGGAGATGACTATATATTGACAAAAGATTCTGATGTCGTTGTAATTACAGCCGGTTCTCCGAGAAAACCTGGGATGAGTCGTAAAGATTTATTAGAAATTAATGCACGTATTGTTACAGATGTGGTTAAAAAAATAACAAATCAATCTCCAGATGCTGTAATCATTGTTGTAACAAATCCAGTAGATGCTTTGACTTATGCAGCTTGGCAAGTAAGTGGTTTTCCTCGCAATAGAATTATGGGTATGTCAGGTATGCTTGATTCTAGTCGTCTTAAAAGTTTTATTGCTTCAGCTATTGGTGTTTCTGTAGATGATGTTGTAGCAATGGTTGTTGGCGCTCACTCTGAAAATCATATGCTTCCTCTATTAAGATTAGCAAATGTAAATGGGATTCCCATTAAAGAGTTTTTAGATGAAGAAACCTTGCAAAATCTAGCTGAACGTACAAAACAAGCAGGTAAAGAAATTGTCTCTTTATTAAAGACAGGTAGTGCCTATTATGCACCAGCTGCAGCTATTACAGAAATGGTGGAGGCAATATTGTTAGATAAAAAGAGACTTATGCCTTGCTCTGTTTGTTTAGAAGGTGAATATGGGCTTTCTGGATGTGCTATTTGTGTGCCAGCTATTTTGGGGAAAAATGGTGTGGAAAGGGTTATTGAAATAAATCTTACAGATGAAGAGAAATCTCAAGTGGAGCAAGGTGCACATGCAGTTAAAGAGATGCTTTCTTCTTTGGAATTATGAGAGAAATTCATATTGGGGAAATTAAAGAAGCTATAAAATGTTTATGTCAAGAAGCATGCTTTTCTCTTAATACAGATATGATAATGGCTTTAAAAAAGGCACAAGAAGAAGAAATTTCTCCATTAGGAAAGGAGATAATTGGACAACTTTTAGAAAATGCTAAATTGGCTGAAGATAAAAAAATACCACTTTGTCAAGATACAGGTGTAGTAACTATATTTTTAGAGATTGGGCAAGATGTGCATTTAATAGGAGGTGATATTAGAGAAGCTATTCAAGAAGGTGTGCGTCAAGGGTATAAAGAAGGTTTTTTGAGAAAATCTGTCTGTCATCCCTTGACCCGAAAAAATACTGATGACAATACACCTGCAATTATTCATTTTGATATTGTGCCTGGAAAGAAAGTAAAAATTATAATTATGCCAAAAGGGGCTGGAAGTGAAAATATGTCAAAAGCAACTGTTTTTCCGCCATCTGTAGGTGTTGAAGGAATAGAAAACTTTGTTTATGAAACTGTAAAAAGAGCAGCTGTAAATACGTGTAGTCCTTTAATTGTAGGTGTAGGTATTGGTGGAAGTCTTGAAAAAGCAGCTTTATTAGCAAAGAAGGCTTTATTAAGACCTATTGGTCAAAAGGCATCTGATTCTGAATTGGCTAATTTAGAAAAAAAATGGCTTGAAAAAATAAATAAATTTGGTTTTGGCCCTTTGGGTCTTGGTGGCAGGGTTACATGTTTGGCAGTACACATAGAATCCTATCCCTGCCATATTGCCAGTCTTCCGGTGGCAATCAATATTCAATGTCATGCCCACCGGCTTAAAGAAGTAATTATTTAAATAATAATGAAATATATAACCACACCTTTAACTGAAAGTTTGTTAAATGGATTAAAAGTTGGAGATAAGGTTTTGTTGAATGGGATAATTTATACAGCAAGAGACGCAGCCCATAAAAAATTAGTAGAACTTATTAAAAATAATAAACCTTTACCTTTTTCTTTAGAAGGACAGGTTATTTATTATGTTGGACCTACACCTGCCCCACCTGGTAGACCTATTGGCTCAGCTGGTCCTACTACTAGTTCTCGTCTTGATCCATATACGCCTATATTATTATCTGTAGGTTTAAAAGGTATGATTGGTAAAGGAAAAAGAGGAAAAGAGGTAATAGAAGCTATAAAAAAATACAAAGCAATATATTTTGTTACAATAGGAGGAGCAGGTGCCCTTTTATCTCAATGTATTTTAGAAGCAAAGATTATAGCCTATCCAGAATTGGGTCCAGAAGCTATTTATAAATTAAAAGTAAAAGACTTTCCTTTGTTTGTTGCTAATGATATAGAGGGGAATGATTTGTATGAAATTGGTAGAAAATCGTATCAAATTACCAATTAAATTTAAACGTAGTTTTGAAATATTAAGAAAAATAGAAGATATTAGCGGTGAGAATGTGTTTGCCTGTTATCAATGCGGGATGTGTTCTGCTGGTTGTCCTATGGCTCCAGAAATGGATATTTTGCCAAATCAAGTATTAAGACTATTGCAAATAGGGGCAATTGAAGAAGTTTTAGAAACACGTACTGTTTGGCTTTGTGCTTCTTGTTTCACTTGTAGTGCTAGATGTCCAAAAGGAGTAAATTTGGCAAAACTAATGGAAGGTGTGAGAATAGTGATATTGCGCGAAAAAAATAAAGATTATTTTAAACCTGAAGAAATGATAAAGGAGCCTTTACCTGCAATTGCCCTTGTTAGTGCTTTAAGAAAATTTACAACTTAAATGAAAATGAATATTGGCTACTTTCCAGGATGTACTTTAAAAGCAACTGCTTTAAATTTTGAAAAATCTGCTCTAGAGGTAGCAAAAATTTTAGGTTTTCAATTAGAAGAACTTTCACAATGGCATTGTTGTGGTACAGTACCTTCTTTATCTCAAGATGATTTATTAAAACAAATAAGTCCTGTAAGAAATCTTATTTATGCTCAATCATTAGGTTATAATAAAATCGTTACCCTCTGTTCTATGTGTTATAATACACTTGCACAAAGCAATTTATTTGTAAAAGAAAATAAGGAGAAATTGAGAAAAATAAATCAGTTTATGTCCGAAATGCCAGATTATGATGGAGGAGTTGAAGTAAAACATTTTTTAAGTTTCTTAAAAGAGCAAATAACATTAGAAAAAATTAGAGAAAGTGTAAAAACAAGTCTTTCTGGAATTAAAATTGCTTGTTATTATGGTTGCTTACTTTTAAGACCAAAAATTATAGGTATAGATGATAGTGAACAACCTAAAATTCTTGAAGAATTAATGCAAGTTTTAGGAGCAGAACCAGTATACTTTCCTTATAAGACAGAATGTTGTGGTGCATATCATACTGTAATTAAGCCAGATATTGTGGCAAGAAGAGTTTATCGTATTTTAGAAAATGCTAAGGAAAATAAGGCACAAATAGTAATTACTAGTTGCCCTTTATGTCATTTTAATCTGACTAAAAGGCAAGAAGAGATAAAAAAAATTTATCCAGATTTTAAGGGAATACCTGTAGTATATTTTACAGAAATCATGCTACAAGCACTAGGAGAAAATTTTAAATGCGTATAGGTGTATTTGTTTGCCATTGTGGAAGAAATATTGCTGGTATTGTTGATGTAAAAACAGTAGTTGATGAAATTGCTAAATTAAAAGATGTAGTTTTTTGCACAGATTATATTTATCTTTGTAGTGAACCTGGTCAAAAGACTATTCAGGAAAAAATAAAAGAGTTAAATCTCACTCATATAATTGTAGCTGCCTGTAGTCCTTCTTTACATGGTATTACTTTTTCTAGGGCAGTTGAGGCAGCTGGTGTTAATCCTTATCTTTTTGAAATGGTAAATATTAGAGAACAATGTTCTTGGGTACATTCCCATAATCCAGAATTAGCTACTAAAAAAGCAATAAGTTTAATTAAAGCTAGTTTAGCTAAGTTACGTTATTCTCAACCCCTTACACCTATTAAGGTACCTCTTATCCAAAAAGTTTTGGTTATTGGTGGTGGAATAGCTGGCATAAGGGTAGCTTTAGACATTGCTCAGGCAGGATTTGAGGTTTGTTTAGTAGAAAAGTCACCTTCTTTAGGCGGGCGAATGGCACAATTAAGTGAAACCTTTCCTACTTTAGATTGTTCTTCTTGTATTTTAACCCCCTTAATGGTTGAAGTAGCTAGACATAAAAAGATCCATCTTTTTACTTATGCAGAAGTAAAAAAAGTAGAAGGTATAATTGGCAATTTTAAAGTTACTATTGAAAAGAAACCTCGATATGTAATTCCAGAAAAATGTACTGGATGTGGTGATTGTGTGGATGTTTGTCCAGTAGTAGTACCTAATGAGTTTGATCAAGGTTTAGGAGCTAGAAAGGCTATCTATGTTCCATTTCCTCAAGCTGTCCCATTAGTTTATACAATTGATTTTGAAAATTGTTTAAACACAGAAAAACTAATTATCTGTGAACAATGTTTTAAGATTTGTGGCCCAAAGGCTATAGATTTTCTTATGAGACCAGAAGAAATTCAAATAGAAGTAGGAGCTATTGTTGTAGCAACAGGTTATGAATTGTTGCCTTTAGAAGCCCTTAAAGAATATGGAGCTGGAGAATATGAAGATGTAATTACAAGTTTAGATTTTGAACGTTTAATTTCTGCATCTGGCCCAACAGGTGGAATATTGAGGCGCCCATCTGATGGACGTATCCCAAAGAGTGTGGTCTTTATTCAATGTGCAGGTTCTAGGAGCCCAGAACAAGGGCGTCCTTATTGCTCAAAAATTTGCTGTATGTATACAGCAAAACATGCCTTAATTTACAAGCACCTTGTACCAGATGGTGAAGTTTATGTCTTCTACATTGATATTAGAGCAGCAGGCAAAAGATATGAAGAATTTGTTCAGCGGGTAATGGGAGATGGTGTGCTTTATTTAAGAGGAAAGGTTTCTAAAGTATTTCGCCATAATGAAAAAATGGTTGTTTTAGGAGTAGACACTTTAAGTGGTAAGACTGTAGAAGTAGAAACTGATTTAGTTGTACTTGCCCCAGCCATTATACCTAGTAAAGGAGCGCAAGAATTGGCTAAAATGCTTAAAATCCCTGTAGATGAATTTGGATTTTTTAGTGAAATTCATCCCAAATTAAGACCAGTTGAAACTACCAGTCCTGGCATTTATTTAGCAGGAGCTGCACAATCACCAAAAGATATTTCTGAGACTGTAGCTCAAGCAAGTGCTGCTGCAAGCAAAGTTTTATCTCTTCTTTCACAAAAAGAAGCCACTTTAGAACCCATTGTTGCATATGTGGATAAAGAGATTTGTAAAGGATGTGGTTTGTGTCGAAGAGTTTGCCCATTTAAAGCTATTACTATTGTAAGGGAAGATAAAAAGAGATATGCAAAGGTAGAACCAGCTATTTGTCAAGGTTGTGGCTGTTGTATGGCTATTTGTGAAGAAAATGCTATAAATGTAGCTGGCTTTACATATCAACAACTTTCTGCTCAAGTTAGGGCATTATTAGAGGATAAATATGAAGTTAGCAAGAAAACCGCTGAATTTAGAAAAATTTAAGATACCTAGAGGTAAAATTACTATTTTTCCCGAAAGATGTAAAGGATGCAGTTTGTGTATTGAGTATTGTCCAAATGAGGTTTTGGAATTTTCAGAGGATTTTAATGAAAAAGGTTATCATTATCCTGTTATTAAACCAGGGAAAGAAAAAGAATGTATTTTTTGCCAATTTTGCCAGGGAGTATGCCCTGATTTTGCAATTTTTGTTGAAAAATGGGAGGAATAATGAGTAGGGATGTTTTAACAGGAATCCATTTTTTAAGTGGTAATTATGCTTGTGTGGAAGGGGCAATAGCAGCTGGTTGTCGTTTTTATGCCGGCTATCCTATTACCCCTTCTAATGAAATTGCTGAAAGGATGTCTGCTAGATTGCCACAAGTAGGTGGAATATATATTCAGATGGAAGATGAGTTAGGTTCAATGGCTGCTATTTTAGGTGCCTCTTGGGGTGGAGCAAAATCTATGACAGCTACTTCTGGTCCAGGTTTTAGTTTAATGCAAGAAAATATTGGTCTTGGAGCTATGACAGAAACACCATGTGTGGTAGTAAATGTGATGAGAGGAGGCCCTTCTACTGGATTGCCTACATTAGTTGGTCAAGCAGATGTAATGCAAGCAAGATGGGGGAGTCATGGTGATTATGAAATTATTGCTATTTCTCCATCATCACCGCAAGAATGTTTTTCCTTTATGATAAAGGCATTTAATTTAGCAGAAATATGGAGAGTACCAGTAATTGTGCTCATGGATGAAGTAGTTGGTCATATGTGGGAAAAGGTAGTTATTCCTAAAAAAGAGGAAATAAAACTTGTTCCTAGACGCACTCCAACAAAACCACCAGAAATATTTAAACCATATAAAGCTGGAAAGGACTTAGTGCCAGAGATGGCTATTGCAGGCACAGGCTATAGGGTTCATGTAACTGGACTTACACATGATGAACGTGGTTATCCAGCAACCAATCCAGAGGCGCAGGCAAAACTTGTAAAAAGATTGGTAGAAAAGATAAGAAAAAATGTCAAAAAAATTGTTGAATATGAAGAATATAAGATGAAAGACGCAGAAGTAGTACTTGTAAGTTATGGTATTTCTGCTAGACTTTCCCGTCAAGCAGTAGACTGGGCTAGAGAAAAAGGGATAAAAGCAGGTCTTTTAAAATTAATTACTGTATGGCCATTTCCAGAAGAAGAGATAAATAAGCTTTCTAAAAAAGTAAAGGCATTGATTACTGTAGAAATAAATTTTGGACAGATATTCTTTGAAGTAGAAAGGTGTGCTAAAGGAAACTGTCCTTGTCTTTTAGTTAGTCATGCTGGTGGTACTACTCATGATCCAAATGATATCCTTTCTGTAATAGAGGAGGCAATAAAATGAGACCTTTAGAGAAAAAACAAATGCACCCTTTAGAAGTCCTCATACGCACTGAAAGAATGCCACATATTTTTTGTCCTGGTTGTGGTATTGGTACAGTATTGACAAGTTTTGTAGAGGCACTTCTTGAAAGTGAGCTTGATTTAGATAAAGTAGCAGTTTGTTCAGGTATTGGTTGTTCAAGTCGTGTGCCAGGATACCTTAAATTGGATGGCTTTCATACAACACATGGTAGATCTATTGCCTTTGCTACTGGTTTAAAATTAGCTAATCCAGACTTAACCGTGTTTATCTTTGCTGGTGATGGAGATTTGGTGGCAATAGGTGGTAATCACCTCATTCATGCAGCAAGAAGAAACATTGACATGAAGGTAATTTGCATAAACAATTTTAATTATGGTATGACAGGAGGGCAAGTTGGTCCAACTACTCCACTTAAAGCAAAAAGTACAACAAGTGTGTATGGAAACTTTGAAGAACCATTTAATTTGGTTCATCTTATGTGGGCTTGTGGGGCAGTTTATGTTGCTCGTTGGACATCAGCCCATCCTCATTATATAAAGCGCTCTATATTAGAAGCTTTGGAAAAACCTGGATTTTGTTTTATAGAGGTAATTACACCTTGTCCTACTAATTGGGGAAGAAGAAATAAGATGAGGACAGGGATTGATATGACAAAGTTTTTCTTAGAAAGGACAGTAATAAAACTTCATCCTGATCCTTCAGAGGCTCAAATTGAAATGGGGAATCCAATTGTATGTGGAGTTTTTGTTGATAGAGAAAGACCTGATTTTATCAGTGCCATGAAAGAGCAAGTGGCAGATAAAGTAAAAATTTATGAATTTAGAGGTGATGGTCGAGTGGAAATCCCACAAGTGCCTAAAAAATCAGTATTAACACCTTCTACTAAAAAGAAGTTAAAAGATATTTATAAGATAAAAATTGCTGGTCTTGGTGGGCAAGGTATGGGACTCTTAGGTTTAATTATTGGAAGGGCAGCTACTATATTTGATGGCAATGAAGCCCTTTACACTCAAGAATATGGCCCAGAGGCTAGAGGAGGAGCTTCTAGTTCAGCAATAATTATTTCTGAAAAAAAAGTAGATGTTCCTTATTTTGCTAAACCTGATGTCTTAATTATCATGGCTCAAGCTGCCTTTCGTAAGTATAAAAAATTACTCCATCCAGGATGCATTTTAATCATAAATAGTGATTTAGTTAAAGCAAAAGACATACCTGAAGGAATAAAAGTTTATGGTATTCCAGCTTCAAGAATGGCAGAAAAGCTTGGCCGTAGTATTGTAGCTAACATAGTGATATTAGGATTTTTTACTGCTATTACAGATATTATTAGTCTTGAAGCAGCAAAAGAGGCACTTAAAATGTCCATACCAAAGGGCACAGAAGAATTTAATTTAAAGGCATTTGAAAAAGGGTATGAATATGGAAAGGGTAAAAAAACAAATACCTGAATTTGACTATGAAAAGGTAGAAGTAAAAAAGGTTCCTATTTTTATTATGGGTAAAAGGTATGAGGTGCCTGAAGGGCTTACTATTATGAAAGCGGTTGAATATGCAGGTTATAGATATATACGTGGTTGTGGTTGCAGAGCTGGTATTTGTGGGGCTTGTGTTACTGTATATCGAATAGCAGGAGATTATCGACTTTACTTTGGACTTGCTTGTCAAACGCCTATTCAGCCTAATATGTATCTTACTCAAATTCCATTTGTTCCAGCAAATAAAGCTATTTATGACATTAATCAGCTTAAGCCAGATATTTTTACTATTGAAAAACTATACCCAGAAACTTTTCGTTGTCTTGCTTGTAATACATGTACCAAAGCCTGTCCAATGGAGATTCCAGTGATGGATTACATTCAGGCTTTAATTAAAGGCGATATAAAAAGTTGTGCTGAGATTTCCCATAGTTGCATTATGTGTGGGATGTGCAGTTTACGTTGTCCAGCAGAAATTCAACATTTTCATGTAGCCATGTTAGCTAGAAGATTATATGGAAAATATTTAATGCCTAAAGCAAAACATCTAGAAAAAAGAGTGAAACAGATAAAGGAAGGGAAATTTGATTGGATGTTAGATGAATTGATGAAATTATCAGATGAGGAATTAAAAAAACGTTATGCAGAAAGGGAATGGGAGCCAGAGCCTTATGATCCAAATTGGCGTCCAAAAGAAACAAAATATTTAATTATTGAGGATTGATTATGAAAACATCCGGATATCCAGAAAGTTTACAGGAGTCATTGGCAAAGGTAGAAAGTTCAAGGGCTAAGAGAGTTGAATTAGCTAAAAAACAAAAGTATTTCCATAAACTCTCACCTAATGAATATGAAGAAATTTTAAAAAAATATCATCCAGATTATAAGCCTGAAGGCAGAAAAAGATTAAAGGTTGGCCCAAATAAAGGAGAAAAATTACAAACAGAATTAATTGAAATATTACAAGGACAACCATGGATTGATCCTATTGATTTTAAAAAGAGATTAAAATCGCCTGATTTTAGTACCGATGTTTTAATTATTGGTGGAGGAGGGGCTGGAAGTACAGCTGCTTTAATGGCATCAGAAAATGGTTGTCAAGTGATTTTGGCAACAAAATTAAGACATGGGGATGCTAATACCATAATGGCAGAAGGAGGAATTCAGGCAGCTGATTTACCTTATGATTCACCTTATTATCACTTTTTAGATACAATTGGAGGGGGTCACTTCACTAATGACAAAAGGTTAGTAAGAACTTTAGTTTTAGATGCACCTATTGTTATTAAATGGCTTGAGGATCTAGGTGTAATGTTTGATAAGGAGCCAGATGGTACAATGAAGGAGTTAAAGGGAGGTGGTCTTTGTCGTCGTCGGATGCATTCTTCAAAAGATATGACAGGTCTAGAGATTATGAGAGTTTTACGAGATGAAGTTAGAAATAGAGCAGATAGGATTGAAATTTTGGAATTTTGTCCTGCTGTTGAGCTATTGTTAGATGAAACTGGAGCTATAGGTGGAGCAATTTTATATAACTTAGAAACAGAAGAATTTTTGGTAGCAAAGGCAAAGGCAGTAATTTTAGCTACTGGTGGTTATGGTCGTTTACACTTATATGGTTTTGCTACTACAAATCACTATGGAGCAACAGGAGATGGTTTAGTATTAGGTTATCGTTTAGGTATTCCTCTAAGAAATTTAAAATATGCCCAATTTCATCCTACAGGAGCTGCTTTTCCTGAACAATGCATAGGGATGCTTATTACTGAAAAAGTGAGAACCCTTGGAGCAGAGCCAATTAATTGTGATGGAGAAAGATTTTGTCATCCCCTTGAGCCAAGGGATGTGGAATCAGCTTTAATTATACGAGAATGTGTTGAAAGAAATAAAGGTGTAATTACGCCTACTGGTAGGGTTGGAGTTTGGCTTGATTCACCGATGATTGATATGATTTGGGGTGAAGGCACAGTTGAGAAAGCATTGGCAAGTAAATACTTACAATTTAAAAGGTATGGAATTGATATTGCTAAAGAGCCCATGCTTGTTTTTCCCACTTTACATTATCAAAATGGAGGTTTGGCTATTAATGAATGGGGTGAGACAGTAATACCTGGGCTCTTTGCAGCTGGAGAGGTAACAGGTGGAGTGCATGGAGATAATCGATTGATGGGTAATTCCCTCTTGGACATAAATGTCTTTGGTAGAAGAGCAGGAACAAAGGCAGCAGAATTTGCTAAAAAAAGAAAAAAAGTAAAGTCACTTACTTTAAAACATCTTGAAGAATATCTTAAAGCCTTAAAAGAAGCCAAGATAAAGCCACAAAAAAAATCGCCTATTATTTTGCCTGATTATAGGAAAAAAGAGATATTGGGGTAAATTTGAAATGAAAATTCATGAGTATCAAGCAAAGGAGCTATTTAAAAAATTTTTTATTTCTGTACCTGAAGGAAGATTAGCAGAAACAGTAGATGAAGTAAGACAGATTGCTGAAGAATTAGGTTTGCCTTTAGTAATTAAAGCTCAGATTCAAGCAGGTGGTCGAGGTAAAGGAGGGGGTATAAAACTGGCTAAAACTTTAGAAGAGGCAAAAAATATTGCTCAAAGTTTATTAGGAAAACCTTTGATCACACCTCAAACTGGACCAGAAGGGAAGATAGTAAGAAAGGTTTTAGTAGAAAAGGCAGTTAATATTAAAAAAGAATTTTATGTAGGTCTTGTGATAGATAGAAGTAAAAATAGACCAGTTATAATGGTCAGCCCTGCTGGTGGAATGGAGATAGAAGAGCTGGCTAGAGAAAAGCCAGAGTTAATTTTTAAAGAAACAATTGATCCTTTTTTAGGATTTTTACCTTATCAAGCAAGAAATTTATGTTTTAAAACCGGTCTTCCTGTAAAAGAGGCAACAAAATTATTAATTTCTTTATATAAATTATTTGTGGATTATGATTGCTCATTAGCTGAAATAAATCCATTAGCTATTACAGAAGATAATAAGCTTTTGGCTATAGATGCCAAATTAAATTTTGATGATAGTGCCCTTTATCGCCATCCAGATATAAAAGAGATGCTTGATCCAGAAGAACTTGATCCACTTGAATATGAGGCAATGAAACATCGCTTAAATTATGTTCGTTTAGATGGAAATGTAGGTATTATGGTAAATGGTGCAGGTTTGGCTATGGCAACTATGGATGTAATTAAGCTTTATGGAGCAAAACCAGCCAATTTTTTAGATGTAGGTGGTGGGGCAAATGTAGAGATGATTTCTCAGGGATTAAAGATTTTACTTTCTGATCCAAATGTAAAATTGATTTTTATTAATATTTTTGGTGGCATATTGCGTTGTGATGTTTTAGCAGAGGGACTAATTGAGGCAGCTAAAAAAGTAAATATTAATGTGCCAATTTTAATAAGATTAGAAGGTACAAATGTGGAAAAAGGGCGTAAGATGCTTTCTGATTCAGATTTAAATTTTATTGTGGCAAAGGATATTAGTGATGCAGGAAAAAAGATTATGGAGATTTTAAGGGGTTGAATATGGCTATTTTAGTGAATGAAGATACAAAAGTGCTTGTTCAAGGTATTACTGGAAAAGAAGGTGCATTTCATACAAAACAGATGCTTTCTTATGGAACAAAAATTGTTGCAGGAGTAACACCTGGCAAAGGAGGGCAGGAGATAGAGGGAGTGCCAGTATTTAATACTGTGGAAGAAGCAGTAAAAGAGACAGGAGCAAATGCTTCAGTTATATTTGTACCAGCTCCATTTGCTCCTGATGCCATTTATGAAGCTACTTCTGCTGGAATAAAGTTAATTGTTTGTATTACAGAAGGTATACCTACTTTTGATATGATGAAGGTAAAGCGTTATTTAGAAGAACATCCTGATGTAACACTTATTGGCCCGAATTGTCCTGGTTTAATTGCCCCTCCATTTAAATGTAAGCTTGGGATAATGCCTGGTCATATTCATACTCCTGGTTCAATTGGTGTTGTTTCTCGCAGTGGTACGCTTACTTATGAAATAGACTATCAATTAACATTAGCTGGCTTAGGTCAAACTACTTGTGTTGGTATTGGTGGTGATGCCATTCCTGGAAGCAGTTTTATTGATATTTTAAAGCTATTCAATGAAGATGAAGAGACAAAGGGTGTGGTTATGGTAGGAGAGATTGGTGGTACAGCTGAAGAAGAGGCAGCTATATATATCAAAAAATACTTTAAAAAGCCAGTTATAGCTTTTATTGCTGGACGCACAGCCCCTCCTGGAAAACGTATGGGACACGCTGGTGCTATCATTTCTGGAGGTCAAGGGACAGCTGAAAGCAAAATAAAGGCTTTAAAAGAAGCAGGTATCTTTGTAGCTGAAGATTTAGGTAAACTTGGAGAAACTGTAAAAGAAGTGGTGGGTGTATAAATGGCACAAAAAAAGAAAAAATTGCCAAGACATGCCTTTTTAAAATGTCGAGGAGGTAAAAGGGCACAGCGTACATTTGAATATCCAAGTGATTTAGATTGTAAAGAGGCAGTAAAAAGATATGGTATTAATCTTTTATGTAAGATTGGTTGTCTTGGGCTTGGTAGTTGCGTTAAAGCCTGTCCAGAAGAAGCAATTGTTATTGGTGAGCAAGGATTGCCTATTATTGATGAAGAAAAATGCATTGGTTGTGGTAAGTGTATAGCAGCTTGTCCTCAAAAAGTTCTAGAATTGGTTTCTCCTATTTCACCTATTTTACGTTTTAATCGTACTGATGATTGCTTAGCACCATGTCAACAAGCCTGTCCTGCTCAGATAGATATTCCAAGGTTTATTCAAAAAATTAAAGCAGGCGATTATAAAAAGGCACTTTCTATAATTAAAGAACATATGCCTATGCCTTTAATATTAGGTAGGGTATGTCCAAGACCCTGTGAAGAGCACTGTCGTCGTAATCAAATAGATGAACCTGTAGCCATTAATTATTTAAAGCGTTTTGTAGCAGATTATGAATGGAAAAAAGGAGAAAGATCATCTGTATTTATTGCTCCTGATACTGGATATAAAGTAGCCATTATTGGAGGAGGGCCAGCCGGGCTTGCCTGTGCCTATTTTTTACGCCGTTTAGGTCATAAAGTGACTATTTTTGAAGCTATGCCTAATTTAGGTGGCATGTTGCGTTATGGAATTCCAGATTTTAGATTACCTCAAAGAATATTAGATTGGGAAATAGAAGGCATTTTAAAACTAGGAATTGAAGTTCAGACACAAAAGGCGTTAGGAAAAGATTTTACTTTAGCTGATCTGCATAAGGATTATGAAGCTATTTTTTTGGCTATTGGTGCTTGGAAAGGTCGGGAATTAAAAATTGAAGGAAAAGATATAAAAGGTGTGATTTCTGGGATAAAATTTTTAAGGGAAGTTGCTGAAGGCAAAAGACCAGAATTAGGGAAAAAGGTGATAGTAATTGGTGGTGGCAATGTAGCTATGGATGCGGCAAGGACTGCCTTAAGGCTTGGAGCAAAAGAAGTCTGTATTGTCTATCGAAGGAGCAGAACAGAAATGCCTGCTCTAAAAGAGGAAATAGAAGCAGCTGAAGAAGAGGGGATAAAATTTATTTTTTTAACTGCTCCTTTGTGTTTTGTTGGAGAAAATGGTCATTTATCTGCATTAAAATGTATTAAGATGAAATTAGGTGAACCAGATGAAAGTGGCCGCTGTCGTCCTATTCCTATTCCTGGTACTGAGGAATATCTACCTGCAAATACAGTAATTCTGGCTATTGGTCAGCAGCCTGATACTGAATTTTTAAAAAATGATCCTATTGGTAAAGACTTAGAAATTAGTAAAAGAGGTACAGTTGTTGTTAATCCTGAAACTTACCAAACAAACATTCCATTTATTTTTGCTGCCGGAGATGCTGTATTGGGGCCAAAGCGGGTAGTAGATGCTATTGGTACAGCTAGATTAGCGGCAAGAAGTATTCATCTATTTTTGAAAAAAGGTGAAGTAAAAATTATTCAGAATAGACTTAAAGAGTTTTTGCCAGAACCTGTTATAGATAAACAAAAAATAAAAATTTTACCTCGTCAGAAAATGCCTAAACGTGCTGTTGCTGAAAGGATAAAAGATTTTGAAGAGATAGAAAAGGGTTTTAATGAAGAAATAGCATTAACAGAGGCAAAAAGATGTCTCAACTGTGGCCTAACTTGCTATGGTGAGGAATAATAAAAAGCAATTTATTTCACCTTGTCGTTATGCCTGTCCACTTATGAGACCTATTCAAAGGCATAATATTATTTTAGGACAATTAGCCAAAAAGGTAAAAGTACAAGGAGATGAAAAAACTTTTTTAAATCTCTATGATGAATGGTTTAATTTTAATCCATTATTTGGTATTTGCGGTTATGTATGTGGTATTTGTGAAGATTTTTGTAATCGACTTAAAGTAGATGAAAAAGTGCACATTCGGCTTATTGAAAGGTTTTTATTTGATTGGTACAAAGATGCAGTTATAAAGGGAAAAATTCCTCCATATCGTTCCTTTAATATCTTTCCTTTAAAAGAGAAAGTGGCAATAATAGGTAGCGGACCTGCAGGTTTAACTGCTGCTTTCTTTTTAGCTAAAGAAGGTTATCAAGTTACTATATTTGAAACAAAAAAAAGACCTGGTGGAGCTTTATATCTTATTCCTTCATTTCGTTTACCTAAAGAAGTAGTCAATTTTGTTGTAGACCAAATAATTACTCCTTTAAATATTAAGTTAGAACTAAATACAAAAATACCTATTACTGAGCTTAAAAAAGATTATAAAGCTATTATTATTGCCACTGGTACACCATTACCTCGTCCTGTACCACCATTTGCTAAAGGTTTTGAAGGTGTAGAAAGTGCTATTGAGATTCTTTCTCAAATTAGTGAAGGTACAATAGATAAAGGGAAATATCAGGGAAAACAAGTAGTAGTTATTGGTGGTAGTGGTGTGGCTATTGATGTTGCACGCTCTATAAGAAGATTAGGAGCAAATGTAAGTCTTGCTTGCCTTGAATCAGAGGATAGAACTTCTAAAGATGGTATTTTAGCTAATATAGAAGATGAGAGATGTGGAAAAGAAGAAGGCATAACTTTTTATTATTCTTATGGATTACAAAAAATAGAAAAAGAAAATAATAAACTTAAACTTATTTTTATTAAATGTACTTCTGTTTATGATTTAAAAGATGGAATAAAAATTTTTAATCCCCAATTTGATTCAAGTGATACTATGTTTCTTACTACCAATTATCTTGTATTTGCTATTGGTCAGGTACCTGACAGGGAATACTTAAAAGAAATACTGGATGAGAATGGACGCTTAAATGTAGATCCTGTTACTTTAGCCACCTCAGTAGAGGGTATCTTTGTTGCTGGTGATGTTTTTAGAATTGGCAGAGTAGCTGATGCAATTAAAGCAGGAAAGAAAGTAGCTGAATCAGTAAAGCATTTTCTTAAAAATCAAGATTTAAAGACCAATCAAGAAAAAAAAGATTTTATTGTTGTTGAATTACCTTGCCAAATAGAGCGAATCCCAAAAAAACCTGCACAATATCCAAGCTTTTTGCCAGTTGAAGAGCGCTTAAAAGGTTTTTCCTTACAACAGAGGGGATTGAATCTAGATGAGGTTATCCTTGAGACAAGTCGATGTTTACATTGTGATTACTGTGAAAACTGTGAAGCTTGTATTGCATTAGGATTTAGAGAAAAAGTTTATAAAATGTATGTTATTGAAGAAAATTGTGATGGCTGTGGTTATTGTGTAGATGTTTGTGTATATAATGCTATAAAACTTATTGAATATATAAAAAATGGTGAAATAAAAAAGACTGTAGAAATAAATACTATGAGTTGTCGCGGCTGTGGAGCTTGTCAAGCTACTTGTCCAAAAGAGGGATGTGCTATTCCTGGTTTTAGTATAAAAGAACTTAAAGCAGAATTAGAAAAACATTTACATGCATGAAGAAATTAAAAAAGCATGTAAAATTATATCAGATACAAAGAAATTAACTGTTCTTACTGGTGCTGGTATTTCAGCTGAAAGCGGAATACCTACATTTAGAGGTCCTGGAGGTCTTTGGCAAAAATATAATGTAGCTGAACTTGCTACTCCAGAAGCATTTAAAAAAGACCCAAAACTTGTTTGGGAATTTTATAACTGGCGAAGGGAATTAATTTCAAAGGCAAAATGTAATCCTGCTCATAAAGCATTAGTTAAATTAGAAGAAAAAATGCCTAAATTTTGTCTGATTACTCAAAATATAGATGGTCTTCATCTTAAAGCAGGTAATAGAAATATTATAGAACTTCATGGAAATATCTGGTGGGTAAGGTGTACAAGATGTAGCTTTTTAAAAGAAGATAGAAGAGTACCTTTACCTTTTCCACCCCTTTGCCCAAACTGTCAAAATTTGCTCCGTCCGCATGTTGTTTGGTTTGGTGAACCTTTAGATCTTGATATATTAAACCTAGCAATAAGAGAAGCAGAAACTGCAGAAACTTTTTTAATTATAGGTACATCAGCTACTGTTCAGCCAGCAGCTTCTTTAATATGGCTAGCTAAAGAAAAAGGTGCTTTTTTAATTGAGATAAACCCAGAACCCAGTGAAGCTACACCTATTGTAGATATTTATCTCAAGGGAAAATCAGGGGAAATATTACCTAAATTGGTTTAGCTAGGATTCTTGACAAAATTAGGCTTTAAATATACAAAGATTATATAGGTCGGGACGTGGCGCAGCCTGGTAGCGCACCTGCATGGGGCGCAGGTGGTCGCAGGTTCAAATCCTGTCGTCCCGACCATTAAAAAATTTCTTTTACTTTTATCTTAAAACCAGGAAGAATTTTTGAGCTAGCGACTTGAGATGAACTATATTTACCTAAAAGTATATATTTTCTTTCTTTTAAAGTATAAACTTCTACAATCTTTTTTTCAGGGTCTACCAGCCAATACTCCTTTACCCCTGCTTTAGCATATTCATTAAATTTATCCACCCTATCGATCCTTTCTGTATTGGGTGATATTATTTCTATGATAAGGTCTGGAACTCCATAAAATTTTTCTCCTGCTCTATCAGAATGCTCCTTTGACAAAAAGAATATATCAGGTTCTCTTATCTTTCCAGGCCAAAGCCTTACAGGAAGTGGTGCAATAAGTACTTCGCCTAAGTTTCTTTCTTTGACAAATGTCCTTAATCTAAAAGCCAACTCTAGAAGAACAATTTGATGGCTCCTTGTAGGATGTGGTGGCATTATAAGCTTCCCTTCTGATAGCTCCACATAAAGGTTTGTGTCAGGAAGGGAAAAGTAGTCCTCTTCAGTCCACTCTCCTTGAGAAGGATATAAATTGGCTACTTCAAGCGTCAAATCTCTCTTTATCTCTGTCTGCATAGTCTTAACTTACCTCAAAAGGTATAAACATGCAACGTATCCGACAGTGGTTTTTTAAAGCGTATTACATCACAAAAAGTCTTGAAAAACAAGGGCATATTGTGGTATATGGGAAATACTTAAAAATTAAAAGAAAAAGGAGGTTATTATGACAAAACAGGAACTTGTTAAGGAAGTGGCATCAAGGACAAGTATGAAAAAAGCTGATGTTATTAAGATAATTGATAGTCTGGTTGAAGTGGTAAGGACACAGCTTGCAGAGGGAAAGAAAGTGAGGATTAACGGTCTTGGAATATTTAACGTGGTGAAACGCAACAAGAGGACAGTGAGAAATCCTCAAACAGGAAAGAAAATGACTGTGCCTGAGAAAAATGTGGTAAAGTTTAAGGCAGCAAAGGCTTTAAATGATGCTATTAAGTAGTTATATCGTATCTTTATAACCCCAGATGGTGAAGTAATAACATATGATGATTTGGCAACAGACTCTCCATGAAGGAGGCAATATGATTATGAAAACAGGCTGATTAGACTACCTATCCAGATGGTTTGACAAATTCATTTGCATATAGCCTGATGGAATTGGCTACTTCAAAATCATTTTATTATGCCACACTTGTAGTTTCTTGTAGGACAAACAAGGATTTGGGAAGATTTTGCTTGACAAAATTTTTTATGTTATTTTATATTTTTAACAAAAATTTAAAATGAAAGTAGGAGGAAAGAAATGAAAAAGATTGCAATAGTACTTATATGTATTGTTTCTTTGGTCTTTGGTACTAAATTAGTTTGGGCTTCAAACGAAGCAACATGGGTTACAGATGCAGTTCAATTATCTGCACAGGAAACGGGAATTAATGTCAGTTTAATCTCATTTGACAGAAAACAATTGGTTGATGATATCTACAAATATACTTTGATATTGAAAGTGGGTTTTGGCGAATTTGACAAGATAGGTGTCTATAGGGTGATAAAAGAAAGAGCGCCATGGGTTCCGATTATAGCACCAAAAGCGGTGATGATGATTCATGGTGATGCAACAAACTTTGACAATTCCTTCTTGGGTAGCACAGTTTCTGATAAGGTATCTATATACCAATCCTTGGGCATCTTTCTGGCACAGAACAATGTGGATGTCTGGGGAGTAGACCGTAGATGGACATTTGTACCAGATTACTACCCTGGGACAGAATATCCATACTGCTATATTGATGGCTGTGAATTTATGAAAAACTGGAATACTGCGTTGCATGTTAATGACATTATGGTAGGCGTGAAAATTGCCAGAGTAGCGAGAGGTTTGACAGGCAGCGGTTTTGGCAAGCTGTTTATGTTGGGACACAGCAGGGGCGCTCAGTTTGCCTTAGCCTACGCTAACAGAGAGACGCAGATACCGGTGTTTTTGCGTGATTTGAAAGGAATCATCATTCTGGATAAGGTCTATAAGTTTTCACCAGAGAATCAGAAGTTAAAAGATGCCGCTTATGAAAGGTACCTTGCATTAAAGAAAAAGTACGACTCAGGGATATATTACAGCGATGAGGGAGCAGTTATGAAGTATATGGCCTATTTGGCAGCTACGTTTCCGGATGACCAATCACCAATCATTCCAGAGCTTACAAACAAACAAGCAGCTCTATTCGTCTTGTCCGCAACGTATGCCACATTTGAACCACTCGAGCCATATGTGCCATTCTACCACTATCTTGCTGGAGTATTTGATGAATTCGGAATCCCACAAGGACTGCAGTTCACAAATACTGACTATGCCCTCGACATTGGTCTTGCAACACCGAGCTTCCAGAGTATTGCAGAAAATATCGATGGAGAAGCACTAATGTCTGATAAGGTTGAAGTGCCTTACGATGACCACTTAAGTGAGATAAATATTCCGGTCTTTTATGTGGGTGCAGCAGGCGGGTTTGGTGAATATGGCATATATACCGTAACACTCCTTGGAAGCACTGATAAGGAGACATTGGTTGTTCAGCTATATCCACCGGAAGATGTAGCACTGGATTATGGACATGTTGATCTTTTGTGGGCAGATAATGCAAAATCTCTTGTTTGGCAGCCAATATATGAGTGGATAAACACACATTAAAAAGAAATAAAGTAATCAATAAAGTAAGACTACCGGAACCAATTTCTGGAGGATTATTGCTTTCTTCATTTTAGTGGTGGAGAACCCTTTTTGAATTTCAATCTTTTGTTAAGAGCAGTAGAGGTTGCTCACAAACTAGTGGCTTTGATTTTCCTATGGGTAATATATTATTTTTAAAAAAGTGATGAGCATGAAGTGGTTGATGGACAACAAAGAGTAACCACTTCTCTAATAACTTATCAAATCCATTATTGATAGACTCGAAGATTTCGGATACAAAAGAAAAGCAAATGAGTTAAAGGATAAATATATATAATTTTTCAAGAAAAAGATTTCACCAGAATTAAATTTAGACCACAGAAATATGATAGAAACTTTAGGGAGGAATAAAAGATGTCAAGTAGATTAATAGAAATATTTGAG